>CAWUIX010000444.1:0-2666 GCA_963922395.1 uncultured Rhodobacterales bacterium
AACCGGACGAATGGTATATGCTTCACCCTCCCGGGGGCAAATTCTACCCCGTCCCCTTTGTAGGGGCTATGTCAAATCAGAGGCGGCCACCGCTGGCACCATCGTGATCCGGCCCAACCAGTTGGCAGAGATCGATGGGGCAAAGCCCTATGCCGACGCCCGCGTGCGGCGCGCGCTGCAAATGGCGGTGGACAACAGTGTCTGCCTGGAGCTCGGCTATTCCAACCTCGGCAAACCTGCGGAAAACCATCACGTTTCGCCGATCCATCCGGAATATGCGGAACTGCCGCCGCAAAAGGTCGACCCCGTCGCCGCCAAGGCGCTGATGGAAGAGGCCGGGATGCTGGAGTTCGAGCACGAGATATTCTCGATCGACGATGACTGGCGTAAAAACACCACCGATGCCGTCGCCGCGCAACTGCGCGACGCGGGTTTCAAGGTCAAGCGCACGGTGCTGCCCGGTTCAACCTTCTGGAACGACTGGACCAAGTATCCCTACAGTTCGACCAACTGGAACCACCGTCCGCTCGCCGTTCAGATTCACGCTCTGGCCTATCGCTCCGGCGAGGCGTGGAACGAGTTTGGTTGGGAGAACGAAGAGTTCGACGCGCTTCTGACCGAGGCCCTGTCGCTTGCCGATGCGGACGCCCGGCGCGAAACAATGGCCAAGATGGAAAAACTGATCCAGGACGAAGGCGTAACGGTCCAACCGTTCTGGCGCTCGGTCTATCGCCATATGAAGGAGGGGCTGGTCGGAACCGACATGCATGTCTCCTTCGAACACCATCACTACAAATGGGCCTACGCGTCCTGACACGCAAAACCGGATCGCCCCCTCGCAATTGAGGGGGCGATCCTCTTTGTCGCTTTCGGGCGGCAGTCACAACAGGCCGATAAACGGCGTACACTAATCCTGACCGACAGGGGATCACATGGGACTTTTCATCCTGCGAAGAACAGGAGTGATGCTGATCACGGCATTATGCCTGACATTCGTCGTCTTCTTTCTGACCAATCTATATCCAAATCTGGAAAAGCTGGCCAAAACCCAGGGCAACTTCCGAATGTCTGATGAGGCGGTCACCAGCTGGCTGACCAAGGAGGGATATCTGCAGCCTTTGCCGGTGAAATACGGCCAGTGGCTGGGGATTATGCCCGGATGGACCCTCGAAAACGAAGACGGTGTGACCGGCCGCTGTATCAGGGGCACCGCGACAGTTGAAGAAGCCGCCAACGCACCGACATATTGCGGCATCCTGCAAGGGGACTGGGGCTATTCCACCGTCTTCAAGGAAGAAGTCGCGCCGATCATCGGGACGCGCCTTGGTCTGACCGGAAAGCTGATGTTCTGGGTGCTCGTTCTGATGGTGCCGACGGCGCTTTTAGTTGGCGTACTGGCGGGCATGCGCGAAGGCTCGGCGACGGACCGGACCCTGTCGACGTTCTCGATCATCACCACGGCGACACCGGAATACGTCTCGGGCGTCATTTTCATCGCCGTCTTTGCCTCTTCAGCCGTCGGTTTGAAGTGGTTCAAAGGTACCGCAACCAGCGCGATGGAAAACGCCACCTTCGAGAACTTCTTTTTGCCGGTGCTGACAATCTCGCTTTACGGCATGGGCTACATCGCCCGTATGACGCGCGCCTCCATGACTGAAGTGATGACGGCGCAATACATCCGGACCGCGCGCCTCAAAGGGGTGAAGTTCTCCAACATCGTGATAAAGCACGCCCTGCGCAACGCGCTGATCGCGCCATTCACGGTTATCCTGCTGCAGGTGCCGTGGCTGTTGAACGGCGTCGTGATCGTCGAAACCCTGTTTAACTACAAGGGCTTTGGCTGGGTGCTGGTGCAGGCTGCCGGCAACAACGACATCGAACTGCTGCTCGCAGTCTCGGTTGTCTCGGTGATCGTGGTCCTGGTGACACAGCTGCTCTCTGATATCGGCTATGTCTACCTCAACCCGCGCATTCGCATTTCGTAAGGGAGCAGGATAATGGAACCACTTACCTGGACAGGCTCGATTTCCTTTCTGAATCCGATCCTGCTTCTCGCGATCGCAGCTTTGATTATCTCCATCGCAGCGTGGATGATCAGCAGCATTTTCTTCACCAACTCCGTGCCTCAGGTAAACCCTGATGGCACCCTGAGTGCACAGGCCGGTTTCCCCGGATTGTCATCAATGGCCCTGCGCTATTCGTTTTTTGCGCTGGTTGCGGTAGTGCTACTCTACGTCGTACTGGGACTGGTTTTGGGCAAATCCGCCGGGATTATTGGCGCGATTTCTTATCAGTTCACATCTGTCTGGGTCGCACTGATCATCCTCTATGCGGTGTCCATAGCCTTCAAACGACGGTTGGGTCTCTATGGCAAGTTGTTTGACAGTCCCATCGGGATGATTGGCTTTGGCCTGGTGATGTTCTGGGTCTTTACCGGCATTTTCGGCGCAATGGATCTGATCATCACCCACGACCCGCTGGCGCAGGTTTCGGGAATGAAGAACAAGGTTCCCGGCACTCCGGTTCGTGGCGCCGAGGACGGCCAGTTTGCCTGGTACTTGCTCGGTGGCGACAATCTGGCGCGCGATGTGTTCTCGCGGATGATAAAAGGGGCCTGGGTGGTGGTGCAGATTGCGCCGTTGGCAACGCTCTTTGCCTTCATGGTC
>CAWUIX010000445.1:0-2663 GCA_963922395.1 uncultured Rhodobacterales bacterium
TCTCGAATCCCACCACGTCGTCACCTTGCCAGCTATGCATCGAGATCGGAATCGTGGCCAGCCGGTCAAGGGCCGCTTCCGTATCGACACCCCATTCGGCGAAAACCGCCTTCGCACTTTCGTAGGTCATGGTCATTCTCTTCTAGCGCGTGAAGGCTTGAACATTGCCAGCGTCGACATTGACGATATTGCCAGTCGATTTCGCGGACTTGTCCGAGGCAAAGAAATAGGCGGCCTCGGCGATGTCTTCGGGCAGAACCGAGCGCTTGAGCATTGAACGCTGGCGATACATCTCTTCCAGTCCGCCCTTGTCGGTGCAGTAGGTCGACGCGCGTTGGTCGAGCCACTCACCTTCCCAGATGCGCGACCCGCGCAAGACCGCGTCGGGGTTCACGACATTGACGCGGATGCCGACCTCAGCCCCTTCAAGCGCAAGGCAGCGCGCCAAATGGATCTCGGACGCTTTTGCGGTGCAATAGGCCGACGCATTCGGACTGGCTGCGAGGCCGTTTTTCGAGGCAATGAAGACGACCGAGCCGCCAATGCCCTGGGTGCGCAGGACCTTGAACGCTTCACGACTTACGAGGAAGTAGCCGGTGGACAGGATATCCATGTTCTTGTTCCAGAGCGCGAGCGACGTTTCCTCGACTGGCGCAGACGAGGCGATACCAGCGTTCGAGACGAGGATATCGATGCCGCCAAACTCGACCGCCGTCTCCGCGAAGGCCGCAAAAACAGCATTCTCGTCGGTGACGTCCATCCGGACGCTGCGAACGACATCATCGGAGTAGCGGGCTTTCAGGCTCTCTTCGACGGCCCCAAGGGCGTTTGCGTCGATATCGGCCAAGACGACACAGGCCCCCTCGGACAGGTGGCGTTCCGCAGTAGCCGCACCGATGCCACCGGCGCCGCCGGTGACGAGCGCGATGCGCCCGGCGAGCGATTTTGGTTTGGGCATGCGCTGAAGCTTCGCCTCTTCCAAGAGCCAGTACTCAATGTCGAAGGCTTCCTGTTCGGGCAGGCCGACATACTCGCTGACAGAAGAAGCGCCACGCATAACGTTGATGGCGTTGATGTAGAACTCACCTGAAATTCGCGCGGTGGCCTTGTCTTTGGCAAATGTGATCATGCCGACGCCCGGGACCAGATAGACTACCGCGTTCGGGTCACGGATCGCCGGGCTGTTGTCGTGTTTGCAGCGCTCGTAGTAGGCCGCGTAGTCTTCTCGGTAGGCAGCGACCTGATCGGGCAGTCCTTCCAGTACGGCGTCCACGTTGTTCTCTGCCGGGCTAAAGTCGACGACCAGTGGACGTATTTTCGTTCTGAGGAAGTGATCGGGGCAGGATGTGCCAAGCGCCGCAAGGGGGCGCATGTCCTTGGCATTGACGAACTCCAGCACTGCATTGCTGTCGTCGAAATGGCCGACCATATGCTGCTTGCCCGAAACCATTCCTCGGATCGCGGGCATAAGGCGCGCGGCAACTGCCCGGCGATCTGCCGGCGAAAGACTTTCGTGAACAGCACCACCGAAGGCAGCGACGTCAGCTTTTTTTGCCTCGAACCAATCCATCGCCTTCTGGATGATCTCGAGCGATAACTCGTAGCATTCCTTGGCGTCGTCTGCCCATGTGAACAGACCGTGGGACTCGAGCACGACACCTTTGGCGTCTGGGTTCCTTTTGCAGAAGTCTTCCAGCCAGAGGCCCAATTCAAATCCAGGGCGCTTCCACGGGAGCCAGCCAATCGCGTCGCCGAAAATCTCCTGCGTCAACTCTTTCGAGTTCTTCGAGGCCGCGATTGCGATGATGGCATCCGGATGGAGGTGGTCGACGTGCTTTCTCGGTACGTAGGCGTGAAGGGGCGTGTCGATTGATGCCGCGCGAGGGTTAAGCTTGAAGGTGCAGTGAGGAAGGTAGCTGACCATCTCGTCCTCGAACTCGAGACCACGGTAAAGGCCTTTGAGCGCAACCAGCTTTTCCATGTAGAGCGTCGCGAACCCGTCCATCTTGATCGAGCCGATGTCGCCACCCGAACCTTTGACCCAGAGGACTTCGACGTCATCACCTGTCAGTGGATCGCGCTCTATCGCCTTGGCCGACGTGTTGCCGCCCCCATAGTTAGTGATGCGTTTGTCCGATCCCAAGAGATTGGAGCGATAGAGAAGCTTCTCCGACTCGCTCATCGTTTCCGCTGCACTGTCGTCCCAGAGGTTCTCAAGGGGTTGTTTCTCAACGGTCTTCAACATCTGGCCCTCCCGGCTGCGTGCAACTTTGGTTTGTGCGTTGTGGGCGACGGTGCGGAAATCGCGCCAATTTGTCAATCATGAACGATCATAAATAATCATGCTGCGACGCAGAATGATTGAACATGATTGAAAATGATTGACAGGTAATTCGAATCTGGACATCGTGCAGCATCAAGGGAGGCCAAAATTGCACGAAACAGAGCGTCACACTGTTATCCTGTCAGCGGTTCAGGATCGCCCGTTTGCCAGCGTGGTCGATCTCTGCGGTCTGACCGGCGCGTCCGAGGCCACCATTCGCCGGGATATCGCCACACTTCACATGCAGAAGAAGCTGCGCCGCGTACGTGGGGGCGCCGAAGCGATCGCACCGCCACAGTTTGTTGGGCTTGCCGGCCGCACATTTGCTGTAAACGAAACC
>CAWUIX010000446.1:0-2647 GCA_963922395.1 uncultured Rhodobacterales bacterium
CTTCTTCTGGATCGAGATCTGGCCCCACGAATTTTACTTCGTCGCGGGCCTTCTCATCATGGCGGGCCTCGGCCTCTTCCTCTTCACCTCGGCCCTCGGCCGTGTCTGGTGTGGCTACACCTGCCCGCAGACGGTCTGGACCGACCTCTTCATCCTGGTGGAACGCTGGATCGAAGGCGACCGGAACGCCCGCGTCCGGCTCTGGAACGCCAAATGGGACGCCCGCAAGGTCCGCCTGCGCATGACAAAATGGGTGGTCTGGCTTCTAATCGCCGTCGCCACGGGCGGCGCCTGGGTCTTCTACTTCACGGACGCGCCGACGCTTGCCCGTGACCTCGTGACCTTTGATGCGCACCCCGCCG
Source organism: uncultured Rhodobacterales bacterium (assembly GCA_963922395.1). GTDB lineage: Bacteria > Pseudomonadota > Alphaproteobacteria > Rhodobacterales > Rhodobacteraceae > Ovoidimarina. Next base: position 363 of record CAWUIX010000446.1, read on the forward strand.
CCTATTCGACCATCGCGATCCTGACCGGGACAACTTTCCTCTTCGGTGGCTTCGCCCGCGAACAGGTCTGCATCTACATGTGCCCCTGGCCCCGCATCCAGGCGGCCATGATGGACGAGGAAACCATCACCGTTGCCTATCGCGATTGGCGGGGCGAACCCCGCGGGAAACACCGCAAAGCCGCTGGGGCCGAATTGTTGGGTGATTGCATCGACTGCAACGCCTGCGTTGCCGTTTGTCCCATGGGCATCGACATTCGCGACGGCCAGCAACTCGCCTGCATCACCTGCGCGCTTTGCATCGACGCCTGCGATGACGTTATGGAAAAGATTGGGAAACCGCGCGGCCTGATCGACTACCTCGCCCTGACCGACGAACGCCGCGAGCGAGAAGGCGAGAAACCCCGACAGATCTGGAAACACATCCTTCGACCGCGCACGATCCTCTACACCACGCTCTGGTCCCTCGTGGGCATCGGCCTCGTGGTGGCACTCTTCATCCGGACCGAGATCGACGTCACCGTCGCACCCGTCCGCAATCCGACCTTTGTCACCCTCTCTGACGGTTCTATCCGCAACGCCTATGACTTACGTCTGCGCAACATGCACGGCGAACCGCGCACGTTCCGTGTTTCCCTCAAAGGCGATCCCGCGCTGCGCGTCCGCCTGGAAGGCACACCTTACGAAAGCATCGAAGTGCCGGCGAACGAGACCCTTCTGCAGCGCATCTACGTCATCGCGCCGCCCGCCTCAGACCCGGCAGAGGGCGAACGACAGGACCTGCGCCTCTGGGTGGAAGACCTCGGAAACGGCGAGCGGGTTCACAAGGACACGATTTTCAACGGAGGGGCCTCATGAGCACCAGAGAACTCACCGGACGCCATGTCTTCATGATCACGGCAGGCGCGTTTTCGATCATCATCGGCGTCAATATGGTCCTCGCCTTTAACGCAGTCGCCACGTTTCCGGGACTTGAGACAAAGAACTCCTACGTGGCCAGTCAAAAGTTCGAAGCGGATCGCGCGGAGCAGCTCGCTCTCGGTTGGACCGTGGATGCTGAGGTGACGAACGGCGAACTCGTCCTGAGCCTCCTCGAAGCGGACGGAACCCCAGCCCGACCCACCGTCCTTGAAGGCACCTTCGGTCGGGCAACCCATGTCGCTGACGATGTAACACCCGAGTTCACTTTTGACGGCGCAGTCTACCGCGCACCGGTCGAGGCGGGTGACGGCAACTGGAACCTGCGTCTCACCGCGACGGCCGAAGACGGAACAGAATTCCGCCAGCGCGTGATCGTTCGGGTGTCCACCCCCTAATGAGCATGGCCGAGATCCCCTCGGGCCCGGTGTCATGCCCCGGATGCCTCGCCAATCCGGCGGAGCCTGCGCAAGGGTCCGACCGGGCAGGGGATCAGACGCTGCGCCTGTCCCTCCCAACCATCCACTGCGCAGGGTGTATCTCTGCAGTCGAACGGACATTGACCGCGCTTCCGGGCGTGGAAAGCGCGCGCGTGAACCTCACGCTCAAGCGGGCGACCATCGAAGCCGATCAGGCTATCCGGCCTGAAACCCTGATCGACGCACTCGCAGGCGCCGGGTTCGATGCCCACGAACTCGACAGCGACGCCCTGGGCGCCACTGAGACGGATCCGGCAGGCCGCGATCTCCTGATGCGCCTGGCGGTCGCGTTCTTCGCAAACATGAATGTGATGCTTTTGTCCGTCGCCGTCTGGTCCGGTGCAGAAGACGCAACCCGCGACCTTTTCCACTGGATCTCCGGTGCCATCGCGATCCCAACGGTGATCTTCTCGGGACGCCCCTTCTACGTCAGCGCCTGGTCCGCACTCTCCGCCCGGCGCCTCAACATGGACGTGCCTATCGCGCTCGCCATCGTGCTCGCGGTGGGCCTCTCCCTCTGGGAAACTGCGCTTTCAGGTCATCACGCCTACTTTGACGCAGCGCTCTCTCTCACCTTCTTCCTCCTGCTGGGTCGCTACCTCGACCACCGCACGCGGGCCTCCGCCCGATCCGCCGCCCGCGAGCTTGCAGCGCTCGACGTCCCAACGGCCCTCCGCCTCCGGAATAGACAGCGCGAAACCGTCCGCGCGTCCGAACTCAACCCCGGGGACCTCGTGCTTGTCCGTCCCGGCGGCCGTATCCCCGTGGACGGAACGATCACCGAGGGCGAAACGGAAATCGACCGCTCGGTTATGACGGGAGAGACGCTACCCGCCCATGCCGCCCCCGGTGCGGCCGCCCACGCTGGCGAAATGAACCTCACCGGCCC
>CAWUIX010000447.1:0-2640 GCA_963922395.1 uncultured Rhodobacterales bacterium
ACGCGGACTGGCACTGTCGATATCGGCAATGGGGTTTTCCATTGGTCTGGCAATTCTCCCCGTACTGGTTGCTATCCTCCTGAACTCTATGGACTGGCGCGGGATCTGGGTCGGTTCAGCCTGTGTCTTGATGGTATCTCTGCCTTTGCTCTTCTGGCTGTTGTCAAAAGAAAGGACGCCAAGCGCTCTCGCCGAAACCGCCACAAGTACGGGTATGGGCAACAGACACTGGACCCGTGTTGAAGTCCTTCGCTCACCCGTTTTCTGGCTTCTGCTGCCTATGCTGCTGGGCCCACCCGCATGGGGGACCGCCCTATTCTTTCAGCAGGTTCACGTTGCAGAGGTCAAAGGCTGGCCATTGGTGGATTACCTGGCATTGGTGCCCCTCATGACCGCCGTCAGTGTTCTGACAACCTTCGTTTCGGGGCAGATGATCGACCGTTTTGGGTCCGGCGCGATGGCCAAAGTCTATCTGATCCCACTTGCGGCGACATTTCTGATCATGTGGGGCGCGGAGACGATCCCGATGGCAGCCGTAGCTATGGTGTTTTTCGGCATAGGCCAGGGTGTTCAGGCCACGCTGCCCGCTGCTTTCTGGAGCGAGTATTTCGGAACAAAACACATCGGTGCAATCAAGGCGGTATCCACCAGCATCATGGTGCTGGGATCGGCCATCGGGCCGGGTGTTTCAGGTCTTCTGATCGACTTCGGATATTCATTTCCAGATCAGATGCCGGCGATCACCGTGTATTTCCTGATCTCTACCGTACTGGTCTGGATGGCTGTCGGCCGCGTCAATCGCGCCTTAGCGGCGTCTTAGGTAGACGTAGAAGGCACCCGAGCCGCCGTGTCGACGGTGAGCCTCGGCCACCTGCAGGACGACACCCGCAAGCGGCGGAATAGACAGCCAGTGCGGTACCTGATGCCGAAGGATTCCGGTACGCGTCGGAATCGGGGAATCGTCGTCCGAAACGCGCCCTTTCCCGGTGATGACGAGAACAAGACGTTTCCCCGCGGCGTGGGAGGAGAGCAAAAAGGCCGTCAGTGCTCCGTGTGCATGGCTGACCGTCATACCGTGGAGATCGATGCGGCCCTCTGGCTTGAGTTTGCCGCGTTGCATCGTGCGAAACGTGTTTTTGTCCATCACGCGAGGAGCGGACGCGACCTCGTCACTCAGGTCAGCCCTGAGATCGTGGCGAGGCAGTCGGGGATTTGCCCGGGATCCCACCTGAAATGGTTCAAGCCGTTGCTTTGTCTCGGCCTTTGACTTCTTAGCCGGTGCCTTTCGGGGCTCCACATCAATCTTTGACCGAAAGGCATCATGAAGCGGCGTCGCAGAACGCGCAACCTCGGCCCAGAGCGCTTGCTCGTCCGGACGAAGACTTCGGGGTTTTTTACGTGTCATTCAAAGGGGGCCGGCGAACGGTTTACTCGCCAGTCGCCACCAGATTCCAGTTCGGGTTGTCGGCGCCCATCGTGCGCGCAAACGTCCAGACATCGCGCTGCTTCTTGATTTCGTTGGGATTGCCCTCGACAATTTCGCCATCTGCGTTCCGGACAACCGATGTCAGCTCACCGACAAACTTGATCGTCATCTCGCCTTCGTTCGTATCGCGATCAAAGGCCGCCTCTTTGAGAGCAATTTCACGAACACCGACAAAATTGGCCTCAACTTTCAGGCCTTCTGCATCCCGATGATCGATTACGCTCTGGAAGGCTTCTTTAACATCATCGGACAGGAAGTCTTCAACAGGAGACAGATCGCCATTCTCAAAGGCCATCAGGATCATTTCATAGGCGCCCCGAGCGCCTTCAAGGAACTCGCTGACGTTGAACCCGTGCTCCGCCATTTTCATAGACGCGAGCGACTTTGCGCTCGGCGATCCATCCTCGACATGATCAGTGATATCGCGGTCCGGTCCGCCTTCGATAACATCGAACTCAGGGCGCGATGCGGCACGGCGCGTTGTGCTCTGACCTTCGATGGGAGGCTTCTCGAAACCATCGCGGGTGCCGAGAACGCTCCGCAAACGCAGGATCAGGAATATCGCGATGCCGGCAAGGACCAAAAGCTGGATTAATGAAGAGCTCATTTTATTCTCGGGTCGGATGTTGGGTTTCTGTGGATCAGGGCACATATGTAGGGCGGCGGCGCTGGCGAGTCTACCAGCGCGCCTGCGACTAAGGGGATCAAATGAGACTGTTTTTGCTCTTTCTGCTCGTTCCGCTGCTTGAGATTGCGCTTTTTATCCAGATTGGCGGCGTTATCGGGCTCTGGCCAACGCTCGGAATTGTGATCTTGACGGCTGTTCTGGGAACCATGCTTGTCAGGAGTCAGGGCCTTCAGGTTATGAATAATCTGCGCGGATCATTTGAAGAGCTTCAGGATCCGACTGAGCCGCTGGCGCATGGTGCCATGATCCTGTTTTCCGGCGCGCTTCTTCTGACGCCCGGATTCTTCACCGACGCCGTTGGTTTCGCCCTTCTGGTGCCGGGAATTCGGCAATCGGTGTTCAAGGCCATAAAGGCCCGGATCAATATCCAGACGGTTCAATATGGAACCCGCCCGCCCCAACCACGTGCCGACGAGACCGTGATAGAAGGCGAGTATGAGGATCTCGACGTTCCGCCACATGACGG
>CAWUIX010000448.1:0-2634 GCA_963922395.1 uncultured Rhodobacterales bacterium
TCAGCGCCGGCCTCGGCGGCCCTTTCCGCTTCTTCGATGCTTCCCACATTCGCCATGACCAGGGCGCCCGCGTCATGGACCCGGGAGGCATAGGGGGCCACATCCCCCCAGTAGAATGAGATCACACGGGGCGGCGCCTCGAGGAGCGCCGCGATCTCGCCCTTGACATTGAGTGGCAGAAGGACGTTTCCGATGAAGGATCGATCTGTCAGAGCGCGGGTCTCATTCAGGCGTGCCGCGGTGCCTTGCTCGCCCCAGCCCGTGAGGCCCAGTGCCCCCATCCCGCCCGCCTGGCAAACGGCGGCCGCAAGTGCCGGCCCGGCCGCACTTCCGATCGCAGCCTGAATTATGGGTATGTCAATTCCAAGTGTTTCGCAGAGCTTCGTGCGCATGTGGTTTCCCCGTCTTCGGTCAGGACGATACACGGGTTGCTGGCGTCTCTCTACGTTCCTCCCTTCCACCCGATCCGGGGGCGCGGTATGGAGTGGGCGATGCGTTGGACCGTGCCAAATATCCTGACCGTGCTGAGGCTGCTCGCGGCCCCGGGCGTTGCGGTGATGTTTCTTTACTTCACCCGGCCCTGGGCCGACTGGTTTGCCCTTGTCCTGTTTGTGGCTGCGGCCATCACGGACTGGTTCGACGGCTATCTCGCCCGCGCCTGGAAGCAGGAGACCAAGCTTGGCGCGATGCTTGATCCCATCGCGGACAAGGCCATGGTCGTGATCGCGCTCTGCGTGATTGCAGGGCTTTCCTCCTTCGGGCGCGAGGTGATGGATCCCTGGATCCTCCTCCCCGCAACGATCATCCTCTTCCGCGAAATTTTTGTCTCCGGCATGCGCGAATTCTTGGGCGATGCGGCAGGAACCCTGAAGGTGACCGGCCTCGCGAAGTGGAAGACGACCGCCCAGATGGTCGCGATCGCGGTTCTGTTCGCGAAGGGCGTTTTTGAACATCACTTTCTGGCGCTTGCCTTCGGTCTGGGCCCGGAAATGGTGGCGGATGTGCTGTCGGGCGCAGCGCCGGATCGGGTGGGCCTGAACTTCTACGCCACGATGACCAATGTGACCTGGTGGATCGGGGTGGCGCTTCTGTGGGTTGCCGCGATCCTGACACTGCTCTCTGGCTGGGACTATTTCCGCAAGGCCCTGCCGCTCTTGAAGGAACCGGTGTGATGGATGTTCTGTATTTCGCCTGGGTGCGTGAGCGGATCGGCCTTCCAAAGGAAACGGTTGAGACCAGCGCCACAACCGTCCGCGAGCTTGTCGACGAACTCAAAGGCCGGGAAGAGCGCTATGCGATGGCCTTCGCCGACACCTCAGCATTGCGTGTTGCGCTGGATCAGGAACTGGCCGAATTCGATGCCTCCCTCGATGGCGTGCGCGAAGTGGCGTTCTTTCCGCCCATGACGGGGGGCTAGGATGACGGTCCGGATCTCTGACGCCCCGTTTGATCCGGGAACCGAACTGACGCAGTTCGCGAAAGGCCGGACCGACATTGGCGCGGTCGTGAGCTTCACCGGCGTCGTCCGCGACACCGATGGCCGCCTCACCCGGATGGAGATCGAGCACTATCCGGGCATGACGGAGAAGGCGATTTCCAAGATTGTCGAAGAGGCGCGCTCCCGCTGGTCCCTCGCTGAGGTCCTCGTGATCCACCGACATGGGGCATTGGCCCCGGGCGAAGTGATCATGATGGTGGCCACCGCATCGGCGCATCGTGTAGCGGCATTCGAAGCGGCAGAGTTTCTGATGGACTACCTGAAATCCCGCGCGCCGTTCTGGAAGAAAGAACACGGCGAGGATGGATCCGACTGGGTGGCGGCAAAAGACGATGACGAAGCTGCACTGACCCGCTGGTAACACCCTCTTTCATCTTGGCAAAAATACTCCGGGGTGTGGGGCAGCGCCCCACATGGGTCGGCGCCGCCAGGCGCCGAAACCACCTCAGAGCATCTGGTTCTGGCGCTCGATATGGGCACGCATCTCTTCCGCCTCACGCCGCGCTTCGCGCAGCCCGTCCATTGCCGCGCGCAACTCCGCTTCGGTCTGGGCAAGCTGGTTTGTCAGCTCCGCCTCGCGCTGCTGCATATAGGTGATCGCCTCGTCCTTCGTTTCCTCTGCATCGTGCAGTTGCTGGGCCATCCGGTCGAGTTCATTGAGATCGCCCGAGTTCACCCGGGTGAGCTTGTGGAGGAGCCAGTAGGCGAACCAGCCCAGCATGAAGGCCACGAACAGGATGATCGCGGTCGCGATGATGAATTCAGTTCTGTTCACTCGCTCTCCTCCGTGCCCGTTTCTGCGGCCGCATCTGACGCTGTCTCGGTCTCGTCCTCGACGCTCTCTTCTTCGGCCTCAACCAGCGTAAATTCGATCCGGCGGTTGGCCTCGCGCCCCTCTTCCGTGCCGTTGTCGGCAATGGGCACCGTCTCGCCATAGCCGCGGGCGGTCAGGTTGGTCGTCAGGACGCGGCGCGCCAGGATCGCGTTCAGCACCGCGTCGGCGCGCTCCTGGCTGAGGTTGAGGTTCATCGATTCCCGGCCCTGGCTGTCGGTGTGCCCGGCGATTTCGATCGGGACGTCCTGCCAGGATTTCAAAATCTCGGCGAGTTGATCGATGATCTGAAGACTTGGGGCAT
>CAWUIX010000449.1:0-2631 GCA_963922395.1 uncultured Rhodobacterales bacterium
CACCCCAAGGCGCCGACGGCAGAGGCGCGGGCGGGTTTGCGCGCGGTGTTTCAGAAGGACGGGACTGTCACAGCTGGAAACGCCTCCGGCATCAATGATGGCGCGGCTGCGCTTGTCCTCGCCCGGGCAGAGGCGGCAGAGGCCGCCGGTCTGAAACCTCGTGCCCGCGTGCTAGGGTATGCCCATGCGGGCGTCCGTCCCGAAGTCATGGGAATAGGCCCCGTGCCAGCGGTCCAGAAACTCCTGGAACGCACCGGTTTGACTGTCGAGGACTTCGATGTAATCGAATCGAATGAGGCGTTTGCAGCTCAGGCCCTCGCCGTGAACAAAGGACTGGGCCTCGATCCAGCGAAAGTGAACCCCAACGGTGGCGCCATCGCTCTTGGCCATCCGGTCGGCGCCACGGGGGCAATCCTTACCGTTAAAGCCCTCTACGAGTTGGACCGTACGGACACGTAACGGGCGCTGATCACCATGTGCATCGGCGGCGGACAAGGCATCGCATTGGCAATCGAGCGCCTGAACTGATCCGTCACAGTTAAGCGGATGTTTACGCGCAGCGCGCATCCTCCCGGCAGCCGCAACACCCGGAGCTGCCATGTACGAAACCGACCGGATCACCGAGACGTTGCGCGCGCGCCTCGCGAACGAAAGCCTGCTAACCCAGAAGCAGCGGGAACTGGTCGCCGCCAACACTCGTATCGCCGCGCAGGCCCGCGCCCTAAGCGACGAGGTGATCGATCACCGGGATGAGGCGGCCCGCGCGCGACGCGAAGCAGATACGTTGAAGGGTAAGAACCGCGCAGCATTGCTCGACCTGCGCCGCGCGACCAGCCAGGTCAAAATGGCGGAGCGCCGACTTTGGGCCTCTCTCGAAACGATCGAAGACGGCTTTGCGGTGTTCGACCGCGAGGGACAGATCATCGCGGCCAATCACGCGTTCTTTCGACCGTTTTCCGATATGGAGTGTGTATCCCTCGGCACGACCTATGACGAGCTCGTTGAGATCGCAGCCGAGGAGGGTTTGATCGATCCGGGCGAAAGATCGCGACAGGATTGGGTCGCCTGGATGAAGGCGCGCTGGGACAGCCGTTCCATCGAACCGGTCACCTTGCGTTTCTACAATGACCGCTTTGTACGTCTTGCGGAGCGGCGCACGGAAGACGGCGACCTCGTTATGCTCGCCGTCAACATGACACGTACCATGCGGCGCGCGAAGGAACTCGAAGCCGCACGCCATAAGGCCGAGGCAGCGAACCGCGCGAAATCCACATTCCTGGCGAATATGAGCCACGAGATCCGGACGCCCATGAACGGGGTTCTCGCGATGGCGGACCTCCTTGCCGAAGGGGATCTCGACGCCGATCAGCGGCTTTGCGTCGATACGATCCGCAATTCGGGCGAAGCGCTGCTCGTCATAATCAACGATGTTCTCGACTACTCAAAGATCGAGGCGAACAAACTCACGCTACTGGACGACCCTTTCGATCTAGAGAGAACCGTGTCGGAGGTTGTCACGCTGCTTCAACCCGCGGCGCGGCAAAAGGGGGTAAGCCTCGTGGTCGACTACGACATGTTTCTGCCGACGGCCTATGTCGGCGACAAGGGACGGATTCGTCAGGTCCTGCTGAACCTCGTCGGCAACGCTGTAAAGTTCACCGATGACGGCCACGTTCTGATCCGCGTGGTTGGGTTACCCGAACCCGGCGGATCGAATATCCGCCTGCATCTGACGGTGGAAGACACCGGGATCGGTATCGCCCCAGAGAAGCAGGACCACATCTTTGGCGAGTTCAATCAGGCGGATGATGAAACGACTCGTCAGTTCGATGGAACAGGCCTTGGCCTGTCGATCACGCGCCGGATTGTCCAGCTTATGAAAGGCGAGATCTGGCTTGACTCCACCCCGGGTGAGGGTGCGGTTTTTGGAATTCGCCTCAGCCTCCCAATCGATAAGGATCGCCAACCCAGCGAGGCCGATCTCGAAACGGAGGGACGGCACGTCCTTTTGATGGACACCGACACCATGAGCCGGTCGATCCTTGCAAAGCAGCTGATGGCGCTGGGCCTCGAAACACCGTCGCAGAGAGGCGCGGCCACCCCGGATGACATCGCAAAGGCCCGTCCCGGGGATGTGGTGATGATTGCCGAAGAAGACGGGCCTGCCGGGCGAATCAGGATTGGCCTTGGTCCAGAGGCGGCACAGTCCGACGTTACGCTGCAACGGCCCGTTCTGCGGGAAGATCTCGTGGGCGCGTTATCCGAACTCCTGATCGTTCCGGTCGACCTGCATGAGGGCGTTTCGCGAAATGAACAGGTTGCCACGCCGGCGCGACCGATGCGGGTACTCGCCGCCGAGGACAACAAGACAAACCGGCTGGTCCTGACGAAACTGTTGAAGGACCTCGATATCGAACTGGAGGTCGTGGAAGACGGCCAGGCCGCCGTTGACCGCTACACGGCAGATCCGCCCGATCTGATCTTTACCGACATCTCGATGCCCAGGCTGGACGGGATCTCTGCCGCCAAGGAAATCCGGAGTATCGAAAGGGAGCGATCCCTATCGGCGGTGCCGATCATCGCGATGACCGCTCATGCCCTGCCGGAGACGGAAGAGGAGATCCGCGCGGC
>CAWUIX010000450.1:0-2614 GCA_963922395.1 uncultured Rhodobacterales bacterium
CTCATCGCCGGGACAGGTGGGGTAATCCTGAACGTTCTGATGACGAAGATGGTTGTGGACTGGTTCAAGGGCCAGGAGATCGCGACCGCCATGGGGGTGTTCGTCAATTCATGGCCGGTGGGGATCGGGGCGGCACTGGTCCTTTTGCCCCCGGTCGCGGAAGGGGCCGGCTATGGCGGGGCGATCTGGCTGGTGGCAGGGGTCACTGTGTTGGCGCTGGTGGCGTTCCTTATGCTCTACCGCGCGCCCGATCACGCGACGGCGGCCGAAGGACGGGCCTGGCCGCGCGGTCCGGTGCTGACGGCTGTTCTGGCGGCTGGGGCGGTCTGGGGGCTTTACAACGCGGCACTTGCGATGGTGTTCGGTTTTGGAACGGCGGTCCTGTCAGAACGCGGGTGGTCCCTGTCCGAAGCCGGGGCGGCCACGAGCCTTGTCCTCTGGGTGGCCGCGCTCACCATTCCGTTGGGCGGGTGGTTCACAGATCGAAGCGGTCGGCCAGCTGCCGTGATCCTGGGCGGCGCGCTTGGATTCGCCATTGCGCTTTGGTTCGGGCGCGGGGCGGAGGCGTCGGTCCTGACCTTCGCGGCCATCGGCTTTTTTGCGGGGGCGCCTGCGGGGGCGATCATGGCATTGCCAGGTCGGGTTCTGGCGCCGGAGGCCGCGGCGGCGGGCATGGGACTGTTCTTTACCGTCTACTATGTCCTGCTCCTCGCATTGCCCTGGGTCGTAGGCCTCGCGGCGGAGGCGGCGGGCACAGCGGCGTTCGCGTTCGATGCGGGTATCGTGATGCTGGTGCTGGCGGCAGCCAGCCTGGCGCTTTATGGCTATGCAACGCGCCCAGAGAGCGCGGAAGATCCGGGGAGACAGACGTGACGATCCAGACAACCCATGTGGGCAGCCTGCCCCGCACGCAGAAGGTGGTCGATTTCATCTTTGCCCGCGAGAAGGAGCAACCCTTCGACCCGGACGCCTTTGATGCCGCGATGGCCGAAGCCGCCTCGGACACGGTGCGCAAGCAGGTGGAGGCAGGGGTCGACATCGTCTCGGACGGTGAGACGTCGAAGATCAGCTACGCGACCTATGTGAAAGACCGCTACACAGGGTTCGCGGGGGACAGCCCGCGAAACGCGCCCGCGGATCTGAAGCTCTTCCCGTCCTTTCTGGAACGCCTGAAGGACGACGGCGGCACGCCAACCTATGCGCGGCCCATGTGTGTCGGCGAGGTCCGCTCGAAAGGGCAGGGCGAGTTGGAGAAGGACATCGCGAACCTGAAGGCGGGGATGGCGGCCCACGGCGCGGAACGTGGGTTTATGAACGCGGCCTCGCCGGGGGTGATTTCGCTTTTCCTGCAGAACGATTTCTATCCGACGCGGGACGCGTATCTTGCGGCGCTCGCCGAAGCGATGCGCGACGAATACCGGACGATCGTAGATGCCGGCCTGGATTTGCAGCTCGACTGTCCGGATCTGGCCCTGTCGCGGCACATGCTGTTCACGGATCTCTCCGACGACGAGTTCATCAAGGTCGCGGACAGCCACATCGAGGCGCTGAACCACGCGCTTGAGGGCGTCGATCCGGCGCGCGTGCGGGTCCATATTTGCTGGGGCAACTACGAGGGCCCCCATGTGTGCGACATCGATATGGAGAAGGTGTTTCCGACGCTGATGCGCGCGACCTGTCAGTATGTGCTGTTTGAAACGTCGAACCCGCGCCATGCGCATGAGTGGACCGTGTTCCGGGATCGGAAGGCGGAGATTCCGGAAGATAAGGTTCTGGTGCCGGGCGTGGTCGACACGACGACGAATTTCGTGGAGCACCCGGAATTGGTGGCCGAGCGCATTCTGAAGTTCACGAATATCGTTGGCGCAGACCGGGTGATCGCCGGGTCCGATTGCGGGTTCGGGACGTTTGCCGGGTTTGGCGCGGTCGATCCCGAGATCGCCTATGCCAAGCTGGGGGCGTTGTCAGAAGGCGCGAAACTTGCGTCAGGGAGGCTCTGAGCGATGCCAGCGCCGCTTGTGTGTTTGCCGGGGATGATGTGTGACGCCCGGCTGTATGCTGCCCAGACCGCGCGGTTTTCGTCGGAGCGTTCGATCATGCACGTCCCGCTGACCCGTGGCCGGACGATGACCGAACTGGCGGAATCTGTGCTGGAAGATGCGCCCCCGCATTTCGCTCTGATGGGGCTGTCGATGGGCGGGATCGTGGCGATGGAAGTTATGCGCCTCGCGCCGGAGCGGATCACGCGGCTCGCCTTGCTCGACACCAGTCCCCTTGCGGAGACGCCGGAATCCGCGGCGCTTCGTGAGCCGCAGATTGTGGCGGCGCGGACTGGCAACCTGGAAAAGGTGATGCGGGAGGAGATGAAGCCTCGTTATCTGGCCCCGGGGCCGAACCGCGAGAAGATTCTGGACGACGTGATGGAGATGGCCCTGTCGCTTGGGCCGGATGTGTTTGTCCGGCATTCCCGCGCGCTTCAAAGCCGTCCTGACCAGACCGAGACGCTGAAACGGATCGCGGTACCCAGGCTGGTGATGTGTGGTCGCCATGACGGGCTGTGCGATGTGCGGCGGCATGAGTTCATGCGCCAGCTGATCCCTGGTGCCGTGTTGGA
>CAWUIX010000451.1:0-2611 GCA_963922395.1 uncultured Rhodobacterales bacterium
TCCCCGCGTGTAGCGGCCGCTCTTGACCATCATGTCGATGATGATCTTGCCGATCCCGGCGGCGTCCGCGACGGCAGAGCCCGACATGCCGGAAAAGATCAGGCTGGCGACCACATTGACGTGGCCCAAGCCGCCACGGAACCGGCCGACCAGGGCAATGCAGAAGTTCAGCAATCGGTCCGAGATCGAGCCCGCGTTCATGATGTTGGCCGAGACGATGAACAGGGGCACCGCCAAGAGCAGGAAGCCGTCGAAGAGCCTCTGCACCATGGTTTCACCGGCAATGGCGAGATCCTGGCCGCCGACACCGAGATAGGTGACGACACCTACGATGATCGCATAGGCCACCGGGACACCGATTGCGGCGGTCCCGAAGAGGGCGATCATGCCGAAGATCAACTCGGTGCTCATGACCCGTCTCCCTCGTCATCGGACAGTTCCCTGAGCATCTGTTCTTGGTGGTCCTCGGGGGGGCCGTACTTGATTACGTGATAGAGGCTCCAGAGCGACCGCAGGATCACGGCGACCATCAGCAGGATGTACGAGGCAAAGAGCCATTTGATCGCAATCTTGTCGCCGGTAATCGGCACGCGGAGCGTCTGGATCTTCTTGAGCTCCATCAGGGGGCTGACCATGATGGCGTCCCAGGTGGGCCAGAACGAATACAGCATCGTGCCGACCAAGATCACCGCACCGGCGATGGCGAGCACCTTGCGCCCGCGCTCGTTCATTGAGTGGTAGACGATGTCGAAGGCTACGTGGTCCCGGTCACGAACGAAGAACGCGCAGCTGAAGAAGATAATCCAGACCCAAAGAACCGAGATCAGGCTGACGGTCCAGCCGATGGGCTCTAGCGTGCTCATCCATGCGGACACCGGCGGAATGGGCATGAGCCAGGCGATCTTGGCTGCATATCGGGTGAAGATCTGCAGCATAAAGATGATGAAAATCGCCGCCAATGCCATGGCGGCGATGAATTCTGCGCCGCGGGAGAGTCTGCTTAAGAGCGTCTTCATGGTCAGTCCCTCCCGCGTCAATTCTGATCTTAGTTGCCCAAAGCGTTGATCCGCTCGAGTACGCCTTCCGGCCAAGCTTCCGACGCTTCGGTGCCGACATATTGCGCCTGAACATGCGTCCGGAATGCCTCGAGATCAGGCGTGTAGATTTCCACGCCCTGACTCCGGATGAACTCGGCCAGGCTGTTTTCCTTGTCGAGCTGCTTGAGGCGGCCGTAGGCGGCAGCGGCGTCTGCCGCACGCTGGACAACCAGTTGCTGCTCGGGGGTCAGGCTATCCCAGGTCTCTTTCGAGAAAGCGATGTAGTTAAGGTCGACGAGGTGCGAGGTCAGCGCGATCTGCTTCGTCACCTCGTAGAACTTTGCGTCGACGACCGTCGGCAGCGGGTTGTCTTGGCCATCGACGGCACCGGTCGAAAGCGCGGTGTAGACTTCGGTGAAGGCCATTGGCGTTGGCGATGCACCAAGCGCCTTGCCCAGGAACTGCCATGCGTCCGTTCCGGGCATGCGAATGTTCACGCCTGCAAGATCGGCCGGTGTCTGCACATCAACTTCAGACCGCGGCTGGCGGAGGTTCACGTGGCGGCGGCCAAGGTACATGACCGACAAGAGCTTGACGCCCAGTTCGTCCTCAACCGTCTGCTTGAACGGATCCATCAGCGGATCGTTGAAGACGCGCACCTGGTGTGCTGCGTCTTGATGCACGTAGCCGGTGGCAAAGATCGAGAACTCTGGGAAGAACTGCGCGAGCTCTTGGGCCGAGGCGATCGACATCGTCAGGTTGCCCCGCGCTATGGCCTCAAGTTCCGTGCCCTGGGCAAACAGCGTTCCGTTGTAACCGGGCTGGTAGTCGGCGAATTCGGCGACCATGGGGGCGAAGACTTCGGCCAAGGCGACCGACCGCTGGTCGGTTTCAGAACCGGATGTCGCGAGTGTAAAGGTCACCTTGTGGCTGTCTGCCAGTGCAGGCGCGCCCATAGCAACGATACCAAGCGCTGTGATTGAAGCCATTGCGGCGCGGCGGGTCAGTGTGATCATCGGGTCCTCCCTTGGAATACGCGTCTCACGGACGTCGCAGCACGTTATTGCTGATTTTTCGTGTTTTGCAAGATATTTTTCGAAATATCGGATGTTTTGCTTTTAAACGGCTATCTTGCCCGCCTCATCAGACCCGGCTGGATCGTTGAGTTCGACTTCACGACCGGTCTCGGCGGAAAATGCAACGGCTTCGACGACCTCCAGGGATTTCAACCCTTCCAGTCCCGTAACCAGTGGTTCCGCCGCGCCCGAAATTACTTCGGCAAAGTGCGCCATCTGCACGGCAAGCGGGTCCTCCATTTGGCACGTCAGATTTTGGGCGGAGATAGGCGTCCACCAATCGGGCGCTCCGTCATGTCGCCAAACGCGTAGGTCCGGCAAAGACAACCCACCCTTGGATCCACCTATGAGATAGCAGCTCTCTGACGTTGCCGGATATGCCGGGTTCTCGCGCGCGGTGAGTTCCCAACTCCAGGGCGCGGCGATGCTGTCCGGCGCGCTGGTTGTTGCGATGGCACGGGGGGCGGGACGAGGGGCTGCTGGGGCCGGGTCGTCAGT
>CAWUIX010000452.1:0-2609 GCA_963922395.1 uncultured Rhodobacterales bacterium
TCCTGGCGGTATGGATCACGTCGTCTCAGGCATGGTGTTCCAAGCGGCTGGGGCGGTCCCTGTCGAGTTGATGTACGTGGCATATGACGGCGGCGGCGCAACCATGGCATGTCTTCTGTCTGGTGAAGTGCAAGCGGTATCAACCGGTTTCTCGGAAGCCGTCGAATTGGCCAAGGCGGGTGAAGTTCGTATCATCGGGGTGACCTCGGATGAACGCGTTGCAGCTTACGAAGACGCTCCGACCATGATCGAGCAGGGCAACGACACGACCTTTGTGAACTGGCGTGGTTTCTTCGCAGCACCTGGTCTGCCAGACGACAAACTGGCCATGTACCAGGATGCCATTGCGAAAATGTATGACACCCCCGAATGGGCGGCGGTCCGCGATCGGAACGGATGGGTCGACATCCACAATCCGGGCGACGAATTCCGGACCTTCCTTGAGGATCAGGAAAAAGTCATCGGTGATCTGATGCGCCAGTTGGGCTTCCTGTAAGGCCAGGTCAAAGCATTTGCCGCGCCCGGCGTTCTCCGGGCGTGGCATCAAGGGAGGGACTTACCATGGCTCTGGACCGGTGGATCGCACTGGCATTGCTGGCTATCAGCCTCATCTACGGCTACGTTGCATTTTTCGTGATGGACGACCAACTGGCACCCATCATGAAGCGCGCGCCAGTCTGGCCGTCGAGTTTTCCAAAGGTGCTGTCTGTTGGAGCAGTGCTGCTCTCACTTTCAATCCTTTTGGGGCTTGAGAAAAACACCGGCAAGGACCCGTCTGCGGCAGACATTAACATCGCGCGTCTGGGCGAGTACAAAGTCGGGCAGGCGCTTTTGCTCCTCGGGCTCATGGTCGCCTATGCGCTCCTACTGCGCCCAATTGGATTTCTGGCGTCGACCTTCCTGTTCCTGACCCTCGGCAGCTTCCTGCTTGGGGAACGTCGTTACTGGCTGATGGCCTTGGTTGCAGCGATTGCGACAGTCGCCATCTGGTATCTTGTGGATGAAGTCCTCGGCATATTTCTACGCCCACTTCCAACGTTCTTGATAGGAGGTTGAGATGCTAGAAGGACTTCTCTTAGGCCTTTCGACAGCCTTTACTTTTACGAATATTCTAATGGTCGTCGGCGGTTGCTTGATTGGCACGTTCATCGGCATGCTGCCCGGACTGGGGCCCATGTCGATCATCGCGATCATGATCCCAGTCGCAATCACGATTGGCGACCCTTCCGCAGCTCTTATCTTGCTGGCCGGCGTCTACTACGGCGCCGTGTTCGGGGGCTCCACATCGTCCATCCTGATCAATGCTCCAGGCGTAGCGTCGACAGTGGCCACCAGTTTTGACGGGTATCCACTGGCGAGATCCGGCCAAGCGGGAAAGGCGCTGACGGTTGCAGCTATCTCCTCCTTCGCAGGGGGCACAATCGGAGCTGTGTTGTTAATGGTATTCGCGCCGGCGTTGGCCTCGGTCGCGCTGATCTTCCATAGCGCTGAATACTTCGCCTTGATGGTGGTCGGTCTGTCCGCCATCGCCGCCTTTGCAGGGACCGGGCAGGTTGCCAAGGCGCTCTTGATGACATTCGTCGGCCTTATGATGGCGACGGTGGGCGAAGGCGTCCTCTTTAACTCGGCACGCTTCACGATGGGCATCCAGGATCTGCAATCCGGGTTCGGGTTCATTACGCTCGCGATGGCGATGTTCGCATTGCCAGAGGCGATCTACCTCGTCCTGGACCCGAACCGATCCAAGACCGGTGATGGCGAGGGAGGAGAAATCAAGAACCTGAGGATCACGCGTGAAGAGGGCAGAAGAATCGCTCCCGTGATTGGTCGCCAGTCCTTGCAAGGCTTCTTCATCGGTGTGCTTCCGGGTGCAGGCGCAACCATTGCGTCGTTCCTCGGCTATGCGGTGGAACGCAACATCGCGCCAAAAGAAGAACAAGACCAGTTTGGCAAAGGTGCGATCAAAGGGATCGCAGCACCTGAATCAGCCAATAACGCGGCTTGCACGGGATCATTTGTGCCGTTGCTGACTTTGGGCATTCCCGGTTCCGGGACGACAGCGATCCTCTTGGGCGCGCTGATCGCGCTGAACGTCAGTCCCGGGCCACGCCTGATGATTGACGAGCCTCAGATCTTCTGGGCCGTGATTATCTCGATGTACTTGGGCAACCTCGTTTTGCTGATCCTGAACCTGCCGCTCATCCCGTACATCGCGAAAATCTTGGCGGTCCCGCGCAACTTCCTTATCCCCTTCATTCTGTTCTTCACGCTCATGGGAGCTTACATCGGACAGAACAACGCGACCGAGCTTTTGCTGCTCGTTGCCTTTGGGGTTGTGGCAACAGCTTTCCGATTTGCGGATTATCCCCTGGCCCCGCTGCTGATCGGTTTCATCCTAGGGCCATTGCTCGAGAATAACTTTTCTCGCGCAGTGAACCTCTATGACGGTGTAGGCTTCATTTGGGAGCGTCCGATGACCCTAGGACTGCTGGTGTTGGCCGTCGTTCTGGTTGTCCTTCCGAGCTACCGTCAGAGACGTGCGAGAGCACGGGCAGCTGGCGTGGCTGACGGCGATTGAAGCCCTGTTGCAAGAAGTTTGGTGGGGGGGG
>CAWUIX010000453.1:0-2598 GCA_963922395.1 uncultured Rhodobacterales bacterium
ACCAGGACGCAGGCATCGCCATTGTCCGCCGCGCGCTGGAAGCCCCGCTGCGTCAGATCGCCGAAAACGCAGGCGTCGACGGTTCGGTTGTTGCTGGCAAAGTCCGTGAATCTTCGGACGCAGCCTTCGGCTTCAACGCACAGACCGAAGAGTACGGCGATCTCTTCAGCTTCGGCGTCATCGACCCGGCCAAGGTTGTTCGCACCGCACTGGAAGATGCAGCTTCGGTTGCTGGCCTCCTGATCACGACGGAAGCCATGGTTGCCGACAAGCCCGCCAAAGAAGGCGCACCCGCCGGCGGCGGCATGCCCGACATGGGCGGCATGGGCGGCATGATGTAAGCCAGCCCGGCACAGCTATCGAAAGGGGTCGCTTTGGCGGCCCCTTTTTTGATTTTGGGGGGTGAGTTGGGGTGCTGGCGAAGGGAGTTCTGCTTAGCGGACGAAACTGCCATTAGCTGCGCGGTCCGCCGCGTTCATGATATGGGTGCACTTGGTTAATTTACTTGAGGGAGGAACAAGCCATGGGTGACAAGGTCTGCGCAATCATTGGATTTGGTCCAGGCTTGGGGACAGCATACGCTGAGATCTTCAAAGAAGCTGGATACGATCTCGGGTTGCTGAGTCGATCGGGGGCAAGTCTAGACGGTGCAGATCCAACCGACACATCAGTTCGAGCCTATGAATGCGACGCGGGAGACCCTAACAGCCTCAAGGGCGCTCTCGCCTCGGTCCAAAGCGATCTTGGCGAGATTGATGTCGTGATCTACAACGCTGACCTCGCTCAATTCGGAGCGCTCGAAGATGTTTCAGAACTCCAATTCGAACAAAGCTGGCGAGTTGGAGCACTTGGTCTCTTTGCTACCGCCAAGCTTTTGGGGCCTCAGATGTCTGAGCGCGGCTCTGGGGCAATCATTATATCCGGTGCTACCGCTGCGCTTCGTGGTAACGTATGGACAACTGCTTTCGCTCCCTCGAAGTCAGCCCAACGTACTCTGGCGAACTCGCTGGCCAAGCAACTCGGCCCGAAAGGTGTGCACGTTGTCTACCTAGTTATCGACGGCGTGATCGATACTGAAGACACCCGGACGAACTTCGCACCAAATGAATCCGATGATTTCTTCATCAAGCCATCCTGTATCGCGGAAACTGCTTTGATGCTCGCTAGACAGGACAAATCGGCTTGGACATTTGAACTCGATATTCGTCCTTTCGGAGAAAAATGGTAGGACGGTTCTGGGCTCATGGCCGTCGTTCAATGCCTTCCTGGCAGCCGGTCCCGCGCCTTCTAAGGAGAATGGAATGGCGCGGCGGTAGCCAACGGAGAGGGCGCGTCCCCTCGCGGCGGCATGATGTAAGCCAACCTGGCGCAGCTATTAAAAGGGCTCGCTTCGGTGGCCCCTTTTTTGATTTGTATCCTCGGATCTGAAGAATTGAAGTTCGATGAAGCAAGAAACTGTTCCAGATATTGCCTCCGCTATGCCCCCTCGACCCTCCGATACCCCCCGGACAGGCCCGATGGTGTTTCGATCCCCACCCCGGTCAGCAAAAGCTGCCCGTCTTGCAGGTAACTGAACGAGTAGATCTCGTCGGTCTTCTCAATGACAAGCTGCAGATCAATCGCCTTATCGCCGTTCGGATAATAATAGGTAATGTCATAGGTGCCCGGAAATCCGTTGGAGGTATCACCTTTTGCGATCCCGATGCCGGGCCGGTTCTCGTCCAGACGCGTTGTGTAATACAACGCATCGATAACGCCGCCCTCTGGCCGAATGGCGTAGTGGACCACACCGATATCCATTTATCGAAGCCTCCTCTCTAGAATACTCTGATGCTCCTTGGATATCGAAAGAATACGGATCTGTGCGAGCGTTCTTCCGAACCCACAGGGACAAGCCCCGGCGTTAGGCGGACGAAGCCCTGTCGGCTGAGCCCAGCTCAAGGCCAAAGTACCCGATGCGCGATTGGATCACCTGGTTATATTGGGCCGTGCCTTGCAGGCAGAAGACGCCAGATGAGCCCCCTTACCCTTCGCTGCAAAAGTTATTGGGGAGGCGAATAGCGCCGTCGAAGCGCGGGAAGTGCTCACCCGCTACCGGTACGCGATCAATAAAAAGTTGATTGCAACCCGACACCTTCGCCATAAACGCGACCAGTTGGATTTCAGATCAGGTGACATGTGTTTCCGCTTCACGAAGACACCATCGCCCTTTTGGCCGTTGCGGCAGTTTTGGCAGGTATGGGGGTGTTCACCGCTGTGCGGGGCTGGCTCGGCTGGTTCTGGACGATGTTCATATTCGTTGTGGGGGTTGTGTGGCCCTGGCCGATCGTCGCCTATCTCGGGTTTCACCATCTGACCATTTCGGCGGGCCTCCTTTTCGGCGCCTGGACGGTGGGCGCCCTGCTGGGCGGCCTCCTCTGGGGCCTCGTCGCGCGCCGCATCGCGGCCTCCACGCTTATGATTGTTGTGGCGCTTCTCCCGTCAGTCTCATGGGTCGCTTACCTTCTTGAACGTCAGCGCGTGCCAAACGCGGCCTGCGCGACCGAGGCGGTGTTTCTCGTCGGCGATCTCCAACTTAGGGTCCCCCGCAGCGTCGGG
>CAWUIX010000454.1:0-2590 GCA_963922395.1 uncultured Rhodobacterales bacterium
GCGCGGGCCGATCTGGACGCTGCCGCGGGTCGCCCCGTCCGGGTATTGGTTCGCAACCGCGCGGGTCAGGGCCACGGCATCGCGCGTCACGCGGGGAAGGTCCGCCGCTGTGTAGCCCACCGCCTCTGCCCGGTCGGGGTTCGCCATCCATGTGGGTGTATCAAGGATTACGCCCACGCCGGTGTCGCGGCCAATCGCAATCAGCGAGATGTAGTAGTTCCGCAGGCGGGCCCTGCCCTTGTCCTGATCCACAAGCGGAAAGGCCGCGAATTCGGGCAGATCAATGCCCTTGTTGAAAATGAGATCTGTTTCCATGCCGGTCCAGGCAAGCCAGGTGCGGTCGCCGGTCAGCGGGTTGGCGCGTGTCATGCAATCCTCCAATGAATGTGTGCCGCGGGACCCGAAAAGTTTGGGATGAAGTATGGGAGCGGACCTCTGTACATTGGCCCTTGGGTAAAATGGGATGAGAGCCCCGCGGCACGGGATGGTGATACGCGAGGGTCGACCCCTCGCTCAATCCGTAACGGTGTTTCGGAGTGGTTTGGTTTGTATCAGAGGTTTCAGGATAGGGGGCGGAGGTTGTGGTTAGATCCGGCGACTCCGCCTAAGGCCGGTTCAGCTGCGGCCCGTCACGACCCGATAAGCGGCGTAGCTGAAGAGCAGTGCACCCGCAGGCCAGAGGGCCCAGAACACGCCATTCCAGCTGAATAGGTTGATCAGAACCAGCGCTGCGATCAGGACCGAGACGCGGGCCATCTGGAGCCGCGTCCCATCGAGACCCGTCATAGGAAGCGCCTGCATGGCGATCGCTGTTCCCAAGGCCAGGGCAGGCCACTGTGCCCAAAGGGGTGGCCCGGTGAAAATGTCGATAAGAAAGAGTCCAAGCACGATCAGGCCGGACAACTTGGCAAACCGAAGGGTACGTTCGCGAGTATCAGCGAGCGCGGCGACCGAGGCCTGGATGGTCGGGCGAGGTTTGGGTTTCTCGGCTGGTTTGCGTTTGAACTTCAGGAAGCTTTGCTCCTGGCCGTGTGAGACCTTGTAGACCGAGACATCGTCGGAGAAGTTCTTGGGCCGCCGCTCGCCGAGGTAGTCAAAGTCAATCGACAGCTTATGACGGACCTGATCGTAGACTTGTTGTGAGATCAGGATGCCGCCGGGCTCTGCCATCGACTGGAGACGTGCCGCGAGATTGACGCCCTCGCCGACGAGATCCGTGCCGTCGACCATGACGTCGCCAAGGTGGATGCCGATGCGGAACCGCATGGGGTCGCCGCCATCATCGGGCGGAGGGGCCAATTCCTGCTGGACCTCGACCGCGCATTGCACAGCTTCGACGACGGAGGGAAACTCCGCGATCAGCCCGTCGCCTGCGGTGTCGGCGACCCGGCCCTCGTGCCGTTCGATCAGTCGGTTGAACACGGCGAAGGAGGACCGAAGGAGGCCAAGCGTCCGCGGCTCGTTCGCCTGCATGAGACGGCTGTATCCTGCGGCATCGGCGGCGAGGATGGTGGTCAGCTTGCGGTGGATCTCTGCGGGCATGGCGGTCCTCGGGGCCCGGGTTTCAATGACCCTTTGATACCGGGCTTGGTGCTTGAGGCAAGTCTCCAAGCCGCCGCGCACGGTGCATTAGAAGCTGTAGCTGATCCCGAGGAACGCACCGACGCCGATGTCCTCGTCGATGATGGGGCTGTCGGTAATGGCGTCGGGGAAGAATTCGGCGCGGACGCTCCCGTTGAGGCGGACCCGGTCGTTTAGCGGGATGGACGTGCCGACGGAGATGTGCGGGATGAGCACGTCGCCAGGATTGTAGGGGGCGAAGGTGCTGGCGGCGGCGTCGGCCGGGGTTACACCGAAGTTGTAGAGCGCGAGGTCATCGCTTTGCCATGTCACGCCCGCGCCAAAGCGCACGGGGATACCGCCAACGGGTGTGGCCTGCGAGATGGAAAGGGCGAGTTCGCTGCCGCCGTGTTCGTCGGTGAGTTCCGTGACGGCCTTGGCGGTGAGGGCTGCGCCACCACCGAGGCTGTAGCGCACCTGCACGCCGGCATCGGCGGTGATTTCCCGGTCGAACCCGGAAAGCGCCGAGGAGTCCGAGATGTCGATCGCGGAGAAGCGCGGGGCGACAATCGCGCTGAAGCGCAAGGCGTCCTGTTCGAAGACCGTGACACGCAGGCCGGTGGCGAGACCGAACGAGAGGGCATCGCTGTCGTATCGGAAGGATGGCAGAGCGCCCGCTTCGCCATCGCCGCCGACGAAGATGCCGTTCCCTGCGGCCACGCTGAGGCCGACAGAGAAGCCCTCGGCGCGGTCTTGTGCCATTGCACTTGTGGCAAACGCTGAAAGCGAGACCATCGTAGCGACAGCGATGCCGCGAAGACTTCTATTGTGTGAATGTCGTGAAACCATGTGACCTACTCGAGCCTCTTGAAACCGGGCAGGCGTTTCTGACGTCTTCCCGCGTCTTGGTGCCTGCTTCGCCCCTAGAGATATGGTGCCCGATCCCCCGCGCCATCACAGAGCGCATCCGGACAAGAAACGACTCTAACCGGCGGTGGCGCGGCACATGGCTGTTGGTACGATCCCAGGA
>CAWUIX010000455.1:0-2586 GCA_963922395.1 uncultured Rhodobacterales bacterium
CCGAAACTGCACCGCAACTGGTCGAGGACACTACACCCACGCCAAGCCCAGAGTCGCAAGAGCCCGTCGAGCAAGCGACAGCACCAGAAGAAGCGGCAACAGAGATTGTCACGGAGGCGGAAACACCGACATTTGCGCCATCTTCCGCTCCGCGTCCTAGAACGCGCCCGCTGCGAGACGTTGCCGCGCAAGAGGAAACCGCCCCACCGGTCCGAGACGATGTTGCAGAGGCCGTTGCCGCCGCCGTAGCGTCTCAGACGGGTGAAGCATCCCAGGTGCCGAGCGGTCCTCCTTTGAGTTCTGGGGAAAAGGAAGCCCTGCGGGTCGCGGTATCTCGGTGCTGGGATGTCGACGTTGGAGGGCGGTCTGCTGATGTAACCGTGACTGTAGCGGTTGATATGAATCGCGATGGGACGATTGCAGGAAATCAGGTTCGGCAGGTATCGGTATCCGGAGGTGACGCCGCCGCTCAGCGTACGGCTTTTGAGAAGGCCCGGCGGGCCATACTTCGTTGCCAGAGTGGCGGTTTCCCACTGCCGGTTGAGAAATTCGACCAATGGAAACAGATAGAGATGACCTTCAACCCTGAGGGAATGAGGCTACGATGAGCATCTTGCGTATTGTGATATTCATTTTGTTGGCGTTTGGAGCGCCGGCCCAGGCCCAGAACGGACCACTTCGAATAGAGATTACGGAAGGCGTTGTTGAGCCGCTGCCGATTGCTATCGCCGGGTTCCTATCTGAAAGCTCCGCTGCGGCCCCATACGCCCGGGACATTGGGCAGTTGGTCGGACAGAACCTCGCAGGGACGGGCCTTTTTCGGGTGATCCCGGAGTCAGCCTTTATCAGTGACGTAACGAGTTTTGACGCCCCTGTTGCTTACGCGGATTGGAAAGCGATCAACGCTCAAGGCTTGGTGACTGGTTCCGTCTCTTTGAGCGCAGATAATCGGGTTGTCGTAAAGTTCAGGCTGTTTGATGTGTTCAGCAACGCACCGTTGGGGGATGGATTGCAATTTGCGGGAGCACCTGCAGATTGGCGCCGTATCGCCCACAAGGTTTCGGACCAGGTTTATAGCCGCATCACGGGGGAAGCCGGCTACTTCGACAGCAGGGTCGTCTTCGTGCAGGAAAGCGGTCCCAAGAATGCGCGGGACAAGCGCATAGCGGTTATGGACCATGACGGGCAGAATCTGCGTGTCCTAACGGACTCTGCTTCGATCGTCCTTGCGCCGCGGTTTTCGCCTCGGGGCGATCGCGTCCTCTATACAAGCTATGAAACAGGCTTCCCTCAGATCTTTGAGCTGAGCGTTGAGTCGGCGACCCGTCGACCACTGAACGTCCCGGCGGAAGCAATGACCTTTGCGCCACGTTACGCGCCCGACGGTAGGACAGTTGTTTTCTCACTGGCCCAAAATGGAAACACAGATGTTTTTAGCCTCGATCTTTCGTCTGGTCAGTCGAGGCGATTGACCTCTGGCCCGTCGATCGAGACAGCACCAAGCTTCTCTCCAGATGGGCGCCGTGTGGTGTTCGAGAGCGACCGCTCGGGAACCCAGCAGCTTTATGTTATGAATGCAGATGGTTCCAACCCACAGCGCATAAGTTTCGGCGCCGGAAGATACGGGACGCCGGTTTGGTCACCACGGGGCGATCTCATCGCGTTTACCAAGCAGAATGAGGGCCGTTTTCACATTGGGGTTATGCGCACGGATGGTTCGGAGGAAAGGTTGCTGACCGCTTCGTTTCTGGATGAGGGGCCGACGTGGTCGCCGAATGGCCGTGTCATTATGTTCACGCGAGAGACTGCCGGAGCCCAGGGGGCGCCAGCTTTGTTCTCGGTCGATATATCGGGGCGAAACCTGCGGCGCGTTCCATTGAGCGGTGCGGCGTCTGATCCTGCTTGGTCACCGCTCCTCCCCTAGCGGGTCGATATTCCCTAACCGTGCTCCGAGTGGTAGTCTTCCGATTAAAAGAACTTGAGCAGTGACAGACAGGAAACTCAAATGAGTCTAACTTCGAAAGCGCTATTATTGCTGGCGGCCGGCGCGCTCGCCGCATGCTCTACCTCGGCAAGCCGTTTCGGCGCCGGCGGTGTGTCTGGAGGTGCGAATGGCATTGATGCGGCCGGGCTTGGGGACCCGACGTCGGTGGCTTACTTCCAGAGCCAGGTCGGCGATCGAGTATTGTTCGTAGTGGATACGGCAACGCTCACGCCGCAGGCGGAGCAAATCCTTTTGGGGCAGGCTCAGTTCATGATGGCGAATGGTGACTACACCGCAATCATCGAGGGCCACGCCGACGAAAGGGGAACACAGGAATACAACCTTGCATTGGGGGCCAGACGTGCCGCGTCGGTCCGAGACTATCTCGTTTCCCAAGGCGTCGCTGGAAACCGCTTGCGCACGATCACTTACGGCAAAGAGCGCCCGCTTGAGATCTGCTCAGAAGAATCGTGCTACGCGCAGAACCGCCGCGCGGTCACTGTCCTCGGCGCCGCAGCTGGAAGCTAGTGAAATGAACCGTGTCGTTCTGGCCTTTTTGGTAAGCATCGCACTTTCTGGGGGAGCGAGCGCACGAGACCAGA
>CAWUIX010000456.1:0-2554 GCA_963922395.1 uncultured Rhodobacterales bacterium
CCCGCATCACGCAGAGGCGCGATGAAGTGGGCAAGCCGATTCTCGTCTTTCGCAACTTCCAACCCACCCTCGGTTGTCCGCTCTTCACGCCGCTCGGGCACTATACAAACGGCGTGCGGTTTGTGGCGCAGAGCAATGGCCTGCATCTCATCCGTCGCCGCCATCTCAAAGTTCAAAGGCACTGACAGGACCTCCATCAGCCCTTCAATGTCTTCGTCCGAGATATGTCGGCGATCTTCGCGCAGGTGCGCGGTAATTCCATCTGCGCCCGCATCTTCCGCGAGCTTCGCGGCGCGCAGAGGGTCAGGATAGGCACCACCGCGCGCATTCCGCACTGTCGCCACATGATCAATGTTCACGCCGAGCCGTAGCATCTGTTCACTCACTTTTCTTTCCCCCGCTGACCGCTTGATCGATCGGACCTTTCCTGCGCCGCCTTCTGTCGTTCGATCAGGCGTCGCCGCGCCTCGAACCGCTCTTTCACACGTTTGATCCGGCCCTTCTGATAGGACGCAATCACCGGATTGGCCATGAAGTAGGCCGCCAACGCGACCAGGAAACCGGGGAAGATCCCGCCAACGAGATAAGGCACGAAAATTCGAGTGAAGAACTCCCCCGTCTCGACCCACTCGGCCGAGCGCGGCGTGAAGACTGCTGCAAAATTTCCCCAAAGCTCGACCGACACCAGGCTGAAGCCCAAAAGGATGTCCTGCGGGGGTACGCGAGGCAGACCGAGCATCCAGGTGCCAAGCTCAACCGATAATGTCGCGATAATCGGAAAGGTCACCGGGTTGCCAAAGAAGGTGGCCAAGAGCGACGCCAGGATGTTGCCGCGCAAGAGGTAGGCAATGAAGGCCGCCGTGAAGAAGTGCAGCCCGTAGAACGGTGTGAAACTGGCGAAGACGCCAGCAGCGATCCCACGGCTGATCTTATGCGCTGGATCCGGTAAGCGCCGCAGGCGGTAAACGATGTACCGGCTCGCACGACGCCATCCCCCGGGTGGGTAGAAAAACTCACCCACCGACTGGACGTAGGATTTGGGGATACGCCGTTTGAACACTTGCCTGCTCTGTGCTCCGCCTAGTTCACCAAGGCCCGCTCTCGATGCCGCTCTATCGTAGCCACATCACTGTCTGCCTCCAAGGCAAGCATAACGGCGTGAAGGTGCTCTGCATCGCGCAATTCAATATCCACGATTAGTCGATAGAAATCGGGCTTCCGGTCAAGGAATCGAAGATTGGTGATATTGGCCTTCTGCTCTCCGATTTGGGTGCAAAGGCGGCCAAGCACACCCGCATCGTTTGAGATCGTAAGCTCCAGACCCACGTCATAAACCGGCTGATGAACGCCAGAATGCCAACGAAGGTCGACCCAGCGATTGGGTTGATCCTCAAACTCCTCAAGCGCATCGCAATCGATCGCGTGGATCACCACACCTTTGCCACGATAGGCGATCCCGACGATCCTCTCACCCGGCACCGGACGGCAACAGGGGGCGCGGGCAAAGCTCTGTTCACCTGACAGGCCCACCACGGCGCGGGCCGCGTCGATCTCGTCGCCCTTCTTCTCCGCGAGTTCTGGGTAAAGCGTTTCGACCACACTGCGTGCCGTGATCTCAGCCGCGCCCAACCGGGCGAGAAGCTCTTGCGAGCGCTCAAGCCCCATACGCTTGGCCGCCGTTGTCAACGCCTTCTCGGTCGCCCGCTTGCCGACATGCTCAAAGGCCACCCGGGCCAGTTCCTTGCCGAGCTTTTCGAACCGCTTCTTATCCTCGTCGCGCAAGCTCCGCCGGATTGCGGCCTTCGCCCGGCCCGTCGCAACAATGTCGATCCAGGTCGCCTGCGGGCGCTGGCCTTCTGCGGTCATAATGTCCACGGATTGTCCGTTCTTCAGCCGCGTCCACAGGGGCACTCGGATCGCGTCCACCTTGGCCCCGACACAGCTGTCCCCGATCCGCGTATGGATCGCATAGGCGAAGTCCAGCGGCGTGGCCCCGCGCGGCAGTTTCACCACCTCGCCCTTCGGCGTGAAACAGAACACCTGATCGGAATACATCTCCATGCGGACATGCTCGAGGAACTCGTCATGGTCGTCGGCGTTCTCAAACCGGTCCGTCAGGCTCGCAACCCACTGCGCCGGGTCGACCGCAAACGGGTTCTCGGCTCGCTGCCCGTCGCGATAGGCCCAGTGTGCGGCAACGCCCGCCTCCGCCACCTCATGCATCTCACGCGTTCTGATCTGAACTTCGACACGTTTGCCGTCACGACCGGATACCGTCGTATGAATGGACCGATACCCGTTTGATTTCGGCTGGCTGATGTAATCCTTGAATCGCCCTGGCACAGCACGCCAGCGCTGATGGATTGCACCGAGGACGCCATAGCAGTCGGCTTCAGACGCGGTAATCACCCGGAAGCCGTAGATATCGGAGAGCCGGGAAAATCCCTGCCCTTTCTCCTCCATCTTCCGCCAGATCGAATAGGGCTTCTTCGCACGGCCATAGACGTCCGCCTCGATCCCGGCTTTCTCCAGCTCCTAGCGAATGTCACTGGTG
>CAWUIX010000457.1:0-2543 GCA_963922395.1 uncultured Rhodobacterales bacterium
ATGGCCCATAGAGGTGGCGCATCGTCCGTGTTGCCGAGCCCCGGAAGCAGGACGACGAGGACGCCCACGAAGCCGACCATAACCGCAATGATCCTGCGTGGGCCCACGCGCTGGCCGAGGATTGGGACCTGGAGGAGCGTGATCAGAAGGGGTGCCACGAAGAAGAGCGCACTGGCTTCAGCCAGGGGCAGAATGGCGATGGCGGCGAAGAAGAAGAGGTTGGCGCCGACGAGCAGTCCGGCGCGGAGGGCGTGGAGGGCTGGTGTGTTGGTTTTCAGGAGGCGAAAGCCGCCTTCAGCCCTAAGGAACCCTAGTGTGAAGAGAATTCCGATGGCGGAGCGGATCAGGACGATCTGGTGGAGGGCGTAGCGGTCCGAGAGGAGTTTGATGAGCATGTCGTTGATGGACATGAGGGTCATTGCCGTGACGAGCAGCAGAATGGCGCGGGTTGCTGTGGGTGATGTGGCGCCGGTCATGGCGCAGGCGCAAAGCCAAGGCCCGCGCCGGAGGACGCGGTTTCTACGGTGATATCTGTGATGAACCCCATGGGGCCAGACGTGCCCGGGCGCGCGCGTCCGATCAAGACTTTTCCCGGTTTGGGGACCGGGAAAAGTGATGTGTTTGAGGTGCGCCCTACTTCGGCGGGAGCGGAATGAACTCCTGATCGTCGCCGGGCGGGAGGGTGAAGCGGCCTTCGCCCCATGCCTCTTGGCGCCAGGCTTCTTTGGCTTCTTCGATGCGCTCTTTGGAAGAGGCGACGAAGTTCCACCAGATGTAGCGTGGGCCCTCGAGCGTCTCGCCGCCCAAGAGCATGACGCGGGCGCCCCTTGGGCCAGCGGTCATGGACACGCGATCGCCGGGGCGGAAGACCATCATGCGGCCTGCCTCATAGGTATCACCCGCCACCGTAACCTCACCTTCTACAACGTAGGCGCCGCGGTCTTCGTGATCCTCGGGCAGTGGGAGCTTCGCGCCAGCCTCCAGTACCGCGTCGGCGTAGAACATCTCGGACGCAACATCGACGGGTGCGCGTTCTCCATAGGCCGAGCCGAGGATCAGGCGCACAGATTTCCCCTCACCTTCCATGAACGGCAATGCGTCTTTCGGGGCGTGATGAAACTCCGGGGCGCGGTCTTCATGATCCTTCGGGAGGGCGACCCAGGTCTGGATGCCGAAAAAGGGCATTGGATCGGTCTGGGTTTGGTCGTCCGTCCGCTCCGAATGGGTGATGCCATGACCGGCGACCATCCAGTTGACGGCGCCGGGTTCGATCCAGCCATCAGTTCCGAGGCTGTCACGATGGTGCATGCGACCCCGGTACAGATAGGAGATCGTGGCCAGCCCGATGTGGGGGTGTGGGCGTACGTCCATGCCGCGGGAGGGCAGAAACTCTGCCGGTCCCATCTGATCGAAGAAGATGAAGGGCCCGACCATCTGGCGGCGGGGCGCAGGGAGGGCGCGACGGACCTCGAAGTTACCGAGTTCACGGGCGCGCGGGACAATGACGGTTTCGATTCCGTCGATGGCGTCGCCGGTCGGGCAATCAGGGTCGAGTGCGGGGTTCCAGCTCATGGGATAGCCTCTTGCTCAATTCATTTATTTGCACATAACATCGCAATTATTGGTAGGTAATCTCTATTTTTGCACATATTGCGTTCCCCCATGGAGTGCTCGACGGTGCCTCCACCCCGGGCGCGGGCCTTACGGCGGAGGAGCTTTCACGGAAATGTATGTCGTTGTGGTAGAAATCGAGATACAGCCCGGATCGGAAGAGCGGTTTATGGGACATATGCGGGAGCAGGCACGGGCTTCGCTGGCCGAGGAACCCGGTTGCCATCAATTCGATGTCTGTGTTGATCCAGAGAATGCGACCAAGGTTCTGCTCTACGAAGTATACGACGACGCGGTATCGTTCGAGGTGCATTTGAAGATGCCTTACTTCGCTCCGTTTGATGCGGCGGTTCAGCCTTTGATGGCGTCGAAGACCGTTCGAACGTTTGAGCGGGTTGAGGCCTAGGGGCGCGGGATGGCACCAAAGTTTGGGACGAGTGGGTTGCGGGGTCTGGTCAGTGAGCTGACCGATCCGCTGTGCGCGGGGTACGCGGCGGCTTTTCTTGCGGATGCCGAGACCGATGGGACCGTGCTGATCGGGCAGGATTTGCGGAGCTCGTCTCCGCGCATTGCGGCGGCTGTTGCGGGGGCCGCGCGGCATCTTGGGCTTCGGCCGCTTGATTGTGGGGTTGTGCCGACCCCTGCCCTTGCTTTGGCTGCAGAAACGAACAGAACAGCTGCTGTGATGATCACCGGAAGTCACATCCCGGACGATCGCAATGGCCTTAAGTTCTACACGCGCTCCGGAGAGATCACCAAGGCGGATGAGACGTCCATCTCAAAGCGTTATGCGCCGCTCGAGTGCGCGGCTGGCGCTGCGGAGACGTATGACGGTGTTCTTTCGCAATACCGGGCGCGGTATCGTGGGTTCTTCGCTGGGGATGCACTCACGGGGTTGAGGGTTGGCGTCTTCGAGCATTCGTCGGCGGCGC
>CAWUIX010000458.1:0-2538 GCA_963922395.1 uncultured Rhodobacterales bacterium
TTAAGCGACCTGATAATCGAGCGGGGCGCATTGCACCTCCAGGCCAGACACGACAGGCCATTGCGCGATTGCCCGTTGCAGCTCTCAGGATCGACCGAGAGACGATAGAAACCCTCGCGCGGCTTGGCCTGCGCCGGATCGAAGATCTGTCAGGGCAACCGCGTGCGGCCCTCGCCCGACGGTTTGGCCGAACGCTGGTGCAACGCCTCGATCAGGCTCTCGGCGTCGAGCCAGAGCCTGTCTCCCCCGCCAAACCACCCGATCATTTCGCCGTCCGGCTCACCCTGCCTGAGCCGGTTGGGCTAGAGACAGACATCTTGGCCGCGCTGGATCGCCTCCTGCCACGCCTGTCTGATCTCTTGCAGGCCAAAGGCAAAGGCGCGCGCCGGGTTCGGCTGGAATGCCACCGCACCGATCATACGATGCAATGGGCCGAGGTTGGGCTTGCCCGCCCATCTGCAAACCCGGACCGCATCCGCCCGCTTTTGAGGATGAAAGTACCAGAGATTGATGCCGGTTTCGGGATCGACTGTATCCGCGTGGAAGCGGTGGCAACCGAACCGGTCTATCCCCACCAGCACCAGGGACACGCAGACGCCGCCAGGATTGCTGAGGCGCGCAAATCCGGCAGCGCCCGTCTTGATGATCTGATTGGTCGGATTGGGGCGCGGATCGGCATGGAGGCAATCACGCGGATCCACCCCGCCGACAGCCACATACCGGAGAAGGCGGCGACCCTGCTGGCGGCAGCCTGGTCCCCGCCTTCGGACGACTGGCAGCCCGCCCCCTTGCCCCGCCCACTTCTGATGTGGCGGCCAGAGCTTGTGTCAGCGGAGGAAGAACCTCACGCGCCCATAACGTTCCGATGGCGCCGCAGGGACTTTGTAACCGTGGCGGCAACGGGGCCGGAACGGATCGCCCCGGAATGGTGGCTGGACGAACCGGACTGGCGTTCGGGCACGCGGGACTATTGGCGTGTCACGACCGAAAGTGGCGAGCGTCTCTGGCTGTTCTACGCTCACGGCGGGTCTGTTTCCGGCGGATGGTTTTGTCATGGTGCCTTCGCCTAGAAGGCACACAAGCTGACCTTAGAGAAACCAAAGACTTGACGTTACCCCTTCCCGCACTTCAGGCTGTGGACAGTAACTTGGGGGAAAGGGGGTTTTCCGGGTGTATGCCCGGAAACACTGTCATGCGTACCTACTCGAAAGTCACCGCACTCGCGGCAGCACTCATAATGTGCTTGGGCACACAAGCATTTGCACAGCAAGTGGCCGTTGTAATCGCAGCAAAACAAGGCGCAGAAGTCATTACAGCGTCTGGAACGCGCCAACTTGAACGCAGCGACAGCCTGCAAAATGGCGATGTTATTCAAACCAATGGATCTGGCACGGTTCAGATCGCATTTCGCGATAAAACACGAATGGTCGTCGGACCGGAGTCCCGATTCGTCATAGATGACGTCGATTTAGGCGCTGGTGAAAAGGCACGGACCTTCGCAATTGATGCGGTCAGCGGAACATTCCGTTTCCTGTCCGGACAAAGCGAGAAGCAGGTTTATTCGATTTCGACACCTACAGCGACGATGGGCATTCGTGGAACGCAGTTTGATTTCACAGTTACCGAAGGGGAAGGCACAAGCCTTGTCACATTCCGGGGCGAAGTGCGCATTTGTTCAAACCGCAATCGCTGTGCACGGGCCTCGGGCGGCTGCGCCGCGGTTGGTACCCGCCTCAGCGGCGATCTGGTCGTGCCAGCAGATCGGATAGAACGGGACGAGCTTATCCTAAGTGAGTTCCCGTTCATCATATCCCAGCAGATCCTGAGGCCATCCTTCCGCTCAAGTACCCGCTCGTGTGGGCGCATTGCAGGGGTGCTTGGTCAAATTGACAAGGGCAATCAAACACAGTCCCGCGATCGGGAGCGTACCCGCTCGGGTCCGACAGAAGACTTCTGATCTGGATGCCAGAACCTAAAAACGAGAAAAGCCTTCGCATGATCGCGAAGGCTTTTCCCTATTTGGTCCCCGGTGCCGCAGGCTGGGTGGGGGCTGTTAATCCGCAGCACCGGGGTAGCGTGTTTCTCGCTATGTTCAGAAGGTCGCCGAAGATCGGGGCTGCAACACGGAGCGGATGGTCCCTTTCCGCGGTCATTTTGCGGCAATTGTTGGGCAGTGGTTGATTTTGCGAAATTACAAAGCCAGTCTCACGTCATGAACATTCAGACTTTTCCTGCAAAATCGGGCAAGCCAGACCAGATCGCCTTCGACCGGCGAGAGCTTAATCTGATCCTTGGGATTTACGGGCGCATGGTCTCTGCAGGAGAGTGGCGTGATTACGGGATGTCGTTCTTGCGGGATGTCGCCGTTTTCTCGGTCTTTCGCAGATCCGCCGAACACCCGATCTACCGCATCGAGAAGCGCCCGAAGCTGAAAGACCGGCAGGGCATGTATGCTGTTATCGGGATGGATGGGCAGATCCTGAAGCGCGGGCATGATTTGAAAACCGTCCTCCGCGTACTTGAGCGTAAGCTTATCCG
>CAWUIX010000459.1:0-2524 GCA_963922395.1 uncultured Rhodobacterales bacterium
CGGGCCCTGCTTTTTCACTGATCCAAAAAGATCAGTTGGGAATTTCGCCCTCGATCCCTTCGACGTAGAAGTTCAGACCAGCGAGCGCTCCATCATCGGCGACTTCGCCATCTGCCAGCCAGGCCGACCCGTCCTGCTTGTTGAGCGGTCCGGTGAACGGATGGTAGGCGCCCGAGACAATGTCATCGACCAGTTGCTGCGCCTCGGCGCGAACGTCCTCAGGGATGACTTCCGAGAACGCACCGATCCCGACCATGCCGTCCACGATACCGTGCCAGGTGGCCTTGCTCTCCCAAGTGCCATCCTTCACGGCCTGGACACGCTCGATGTAGTAGGGCGCCCACTCGTCGATGATCGACGAGATGCGCGGCGCGGGCCCAAACTCGGCCATGTCGGCGGCCTGACCAAAGCCATAGACGCCTTCACCGGCCTCCTGAAGCTTCGCCAGCGGTGCGGTGGAGTCGGTGTGCGCCAGCACAACGTCAACACCCTGATCCAGAAGCGCCTGGGTCGCGTCCGCTTCCTTCGACGGATCGAACCAGGTAAAGAGCCAGATCACGTTCATCTCCACATCCGGGTTCGCCTTCTTGGCGTGGATGTAGGACGAGTTGATGCCGCGAATAACCTCGGGGATCGGGAACGAGGCGATGTAACCGATCTGGTTGGTTTGGGTCATCCGGCCCGCGAGATGTCCCATGACCGCACGGCCCTCATAGAAGCGTGCGGAGTAGTTCGAAACGTTGGGCGCGGTTTTATAGCCGGTCGCATGCTCAAACTTCACGTCTGGGAACTTGCCGCCCACGTTGATCGTCGGATCCATGTAGCCAAAGGACGTAGTAAAGATGATGTCGGCCCCAGATAGCGCCATCTGCGTCATCACCCGCTCGGCGTCGGCACCTTCCGGCACGCTTTCCTGCACGACAAGTTCGACATCGTCGCCAAAGTGCTCGGCCATCTTCACCGCGCTTTCGTAGTGGTGCTGCGACCACCCGCCGTCATTTTTCGGTCCGACCAGGACGAAGCCGACCTTGGTGGGATCATCGGCGGCTGCGGCGCCCGCGGTCAACGCGGCGGCTGCGGCTGCCAAAAGGGTTCTGCGTAGCATTTTTTGGGTACTCCCTGTGGTTGCTCTTTCGGCGGTCTTAGGCCGCCGCGTGGAATGGTCGCCCAAGCGAAGCTGGCGCATTGGCTTTCGCGCGCGTTCTGTCGGACGACATAATCACTAGGACGAGGATGGTTATCAGATAGGGGGACATGGACAAGTACTCGACCGGAATCTTGACCCCCGCGGCCTGCAGGTTGAGCTGTAGAACCGTGATCCCGCCAAAAAGATAGGCCCCCAGAAGAACGCGACCCGCCTTCCAGGCCGCGAAGACCACGATGGCGAGCGCAATCCACCCGGCACCCGCCGTCATGCCCTCGGTCCATTGTGGGACACGGACCAGCGAAATGTATGCGCCACCCAACCCCGCACAGGCCCCGCCGAACAGGATCGCCGCGATACGCACGCCGATCACCTTGTAGCCAAGCGCATGGGCTGCATCGTGGTTTTCCCCTACCGCGCGCAGGATCAGGCCCGTTCGGGTGCGGTTCAGAATCCACCAAACGGCGACAACAAGGGCGAGCGAGAAGTAGACCACCCAGTCATGGCCGAAGAGTACCGGGCCCACGAACGGGATATCCGAGATGACGGGAAGATCGAGTTTCGCCGTGGGCGGCGGCCGCTGGCCCGAATAGCTCTGCCCGATCAGCGCGGACAGGCCCAGGCCGAAAAGCGTCAGGGCCAGACCGGTCGCCACCTGGTTCGCCAGAAGGATCTGGGTCAACACGGCAAAGATCAGCGACAGAAGGGCCCCTCCGATCGCCGCACCGATGAACCCGATGACGGGAGAACCGGTTTCCACCGCCACGGCAAACCCGCAAATCGCGCCAATGATCATCATCCCCTCAACGCCGAGGTTCAGAACACCGGATTTCTCCACCACCAACTCCCCGAGCGCTGCAAGCAGGATGGGGGTCGAAGCGACCATCAGGGATGCGATGAGAAGGGTAGGGTCCATTACGCCACCTCCGTCCGGCCAATCCGGATCCGGTAGTTCGTCAGAAGGTCCCCGGCGAGGAGGAAGAACAAGAGCATTCCCTGGAACGCCTGAATGGCGGCGGCAGGCAGGGACAGCATGAACTGCGCGAGCTCTCCGCCGATATAAGTCAGCGCCATCAGGAGCCCGGCCAACAGGATCCCGATCGGATTGAGCCGTCCCAGAAAGGCGACAATGATTGCCGTGAACCCATAGCCCACATTGAAATCAATGGAGATCTGTCCAGCGGGACCGGCAACCTCGAACAATCCGGCCATACCCGCCAACGCACCCGATACGCCCAGGCAAAAGAGGATCAAACGGCTCGGATTGACGCCCGAGAATCGCGCGGCCCGCGGTGACTGACCCCCCAGCCGGATGTTGAACCCCAACATGTGACGGTTGAGCAGCATGTAGGCGAAGATCACAGCGATAAACGCCGCCAC
>CAWUIX010000460.1:0-2518 GCA_963922395.1 uncultured Rhodobacterales bacterium
CGAGATGTGCCTCGCGCTGATTGACGGCCCGGGCATTTCCATAGGGCTTGGGAGCGGCGACGATGCGACCGGGTAAGAGCAGGGTGAGGGTTTTGGTGCCCGCGGCGCCGCGGCCGTCATCGTTTATAATCAGCTGACCGCCCTTGGAGACGATGCTGGAAGACAGCCAGTCCTTATCTTTTTGAGACAGGCGCGCGTTCGCTTTGCAATCTGCCTTGATCCTGAGCGCAATCATATTGTCCGAATGTGGGTGGGCCGTGGCATCGATTGCAAGGCGGGTTTCCGATTGCTTGGCGGCGATTGCAAGGACGGCATGCAGGGCGTTTCCGAGATTTTCGGGTGCTGCCACGAGGCGCAGTTCGGGAAAGGTGATCGTCAGACGCCGCTCGGGGTCTGTGAGAGCTGCCAGATCGCGGCACAGATGACCGAAGTCGATCTGAGCCATGGGGTCGGCACGGTCGAAGTGTTGGGCTTGTTGCGCTTCAAATTCGTCAATTTCCTCCAGCGCTGCGACTGTCGTTTGCGCCAAGAGATCCAGGAGTTGAACCTTGGCTTCGAACGGTGGTTTGATCTCCTCCCGGAGGAGGCGAGACACACTCAGGATGTTATTCAGGGGGCCGCGCATTTGCGCCATGGCCGCGTGGGCGAGGGTTTCACAGTCCTTTGCCTTGCGTGCCAGACCGGTCTGATCGGACGTCGCGCGTTCCAGCCGGATCTTGAGATCGGTGATGTCGGTGGCTGATCCAACGATTGCCGTGATGCGGCCCTCATCCACCACTGGACTGAGCGTCGTTTGCCACCATTTCCGCCCGGTCGGTAAATTGAGCACTTCTTCGTATGTGAGCGACTGGCCGCTGTCGCGGCAGGTTTGGTAGTTCGCAAGTACCGTTTCTGCCAGTCGGGGCGGCAAGACTTCGTGCGGCTGGAATCCAGCGATATCCGCGCTTCTAACACCTGTCTGGTGTTCATGTGCGCGGTTCAGCCCCGCGAACCGGATTACGCCTTCCGCGTCTACGGTGAGCAGGAAAGAGGGTACATCGAGGTATTGCAGTGCTTGCAAAATCTGCTCGAGCGCCTTCGGCAACAGAAATGGTTTCATACCAGCCCCTGATCGGTACGTGCCCAACGTCCGGGGAGGCTTTTAGGGTGCTGGTTGTTAAGCGGCGGTGAAAAATCCTACGGATGCTTCGAGTTACACTGCTTCTTTCGCGAATAATTCTACAAAGCCGTGATGTGACACTGCTCCATAAGCGCCTCGGTTTGTTCCCGGTCGCAGAGGCGCGTTGCCTCGGTCGTGACGGCGGCGGAGGCTGCGGCCACGCCAAAGCGCAGGCAGTCTGCGGTCGACCATTCCCGTGCCTGTGCCAGGGTATAAGCGCCGACAAAGCTGTCTCCGGCCCCGACCTTGGAGATCACCGGGACCTTGGCCCCAACGCAGTGCCAGGATTGTCCTGCGGTGGACAATACGGAGCCGTCGGACCCGCGTGCGACAATGACGTGCTGTGCGACACCCCGTGCCACGAGGCTTTCGGCGAACCGGGCCGTGTCCGCGGGCTCGGGGTGCGGCGCGCCTGCGATTTCTTCGCACTCCTCGCCGTTCATGCGCAGGGTGTGGAGAGCCTCCCGTGGCTTTTCGACGAGGTCGAAGAGGGCAGGGCCCGAAGTGTCGACTATGATGCGGGCGCCGCGCCCGGCGATGTGACCGGCCAGGATCGATGGGAATTCTTTGGCGACACCAGGGGGTTGGCTGCCCGAAAGGACGACGAGGGTGCCGTCGCCTGTGGCCTGATCGACGGTGTTGAGAGCGCGGGGCACGTCCTCTTCCTGCCAGGACGGTCCGGGCATGACAAAGCGGTATTGTTCGCCAGTGCCGTCCTTGGTGACCGAGACCGATTGCCGTGTTTCCCCGGGTCCCTGGAAAGCGACCGTTGCGACACCTTCGAGGGCCAGGAGCTGCAAGAGGTGCGCCCCGGTGGCGCCGCCGATGGCAACGAGCGCCACGGATTGCCCGCCAAGGAGCCGGATGGCGCGGCTTACGTTGATGCCGCCGCCGCCTGGGTCGATTTCGGGCTCAGTGCAGCGCAGTTTTGGGCCAGGGACGATTTCCGGTGCCGATGTCGCATAGTCGACAGTCGGGTTCAGCGTGATCGTGAGAATATGGGCTTTCATCGAGGCGGTCCGGGGTCAGGTCGGTGTGCGTGTTTGCGCTAACGCGGTTGGCCGACAGAACCCGATCCGGTTCGGATCGTCAATATGGGATCTGGGGCGGCGTTGCGCCGCCCCAAGCAGTGTTCAGAGGGACAGTTGGTAGGTTTCCGGGACGTAGCGGAAGCCATCCTCCCGCGTGGCGACAAATCCGACACCGGGGAAGGGCATGTGATAGCCCAGGAACGGGATTTTGTCGGCCGCAAGCATTCCAAGGATGTTGCGGCGCGATGCGACGGCAGCCTCCTTGTCGGTGTCAAATCGGAAATGCCAATCCGGATAGGCCAACGACCAGACATAGTGGTTGGCCAGG
>CAWUIX010000461.1:0-2518 GCA_963922395.1 uncultured Rhodobacterales bacterium
GTCGTGTCTGGCCTGGAGGGGCGATGCGCCCCGCTCGATTGTCAGGTCGCCTAAGGGCTGGTGCGGGACCGCCGCGTTCCCAGTGTCGCCGCTTTGCGGCACGCACACGCGTGGCCCAGGCTTCCTGATCGATCGCGTCGCCGGAACGTGCCTCGGCCACCGGCTGTCCGGCAAATCGTGCCAGCGCCCAGGCGGCCCCTGGCGTGTCCGCGATGCCGGCTTGGACGGTTAAGCCAAGATCGCCACAGTCATAGGCCGCTTGTTCGAGAAGCGCCTCTTCCCCGCCAAAAAGATGGGCGCAGCCGGTGAGATCAATGATGAGCCCGGAAGGCGGTTGGTCCGAGACCCATGGGCTGAACTTGCCGGACCAGCGTCTGAGATGTGTAAGGAACTGTGCTTCGGCTTGCGGGTTGCGCAGGCGGGTCACCAGCGTCGGACACATGGCCTGAGCGTCGCGCAAAGGCTGACCCTCGGTGAGGCCGGCCAAGCTTGCAGCTGCAGAGAGCGAGGACAGGACCTGCATGTTCTGCCTGTCTTCTGCGATCGCGAAGGGAAGCTCTGCAAGCGCCGGATCCTTTCGGATCAAACGCTCGGCACCCAAACGGGGAAACCACAGGGACAAAATACGACGGTTCGGCATAAGACATGGCAGCTTGTTCGCTTTTTGTTCTAATCTTCCGTCTCTGGTGAGTCGAGTCCTCCCAAAAGAGGCGGAGTTCAGCCGCAGCGCACGCTTACGATGATGTCGTTAGCGTCGATGTTGAAATTCAGCCGCTCGGGATTGAAATCCATCGTCACTGGCATTCCCGGGAAGATGAAGCGGGTCGCCTCGGGAAACGTCATTGTCGCGAGGATATCCTTCGACTGACCCAAAAGCGATTGGAACCCAGACGCGCCGCATGCGTCATCGTCCGGTGCGGCAGCTGCACAAGCCATAAGAAGAAAGATCAAAGGAAACGCTCTCATGGAACGGCGATACCATTTGGACCCGATCAGGAAAAGCCGGAACCAGCATCATTGAAACGTTGCCCGGAATGACGCATCGTCGCCCTAAGCGATTGAAGGGACAGGGAGGTCAGCATGAGAACGCGCGCAGCCGTAGCCGTTGGAGCCGGCAAGCCGCTTGAGGTGATGGAGGTCAACCTCGAGGGGCCGAAAGCGGGAGAAGTTTTGGTTGAGATCAAATCGACCGGCATCTGTCATACAGACGAATTTACACTGTCGGGGGCCGATCCGGAGGGTCTCTTCCCGGCTATTCTCGGTCATGAAGGAGCTGGGGTCGTCGTAGATGTGGGTCCTGGCGTTACAAGTCTGAAGAAAGGTGATCATGTCATTCCGCTCTACACGCCGGAGTGCCGTGAGTGCGAATACTGCCTTCATCCCAAAACAAACCTGTGCCAGGCAATCCGGACGACGCAGGGTCAGGGTCTCATGCCAGACGGAACCTCGCGCTTCTCGACGCTCGATGGTGACCCGATTCTGCACTACATGGGCACGTCGACATTTTCGAACCATACTGTCCTTCCAGAGATCGCCTTGGCGAAGGTTCGTGAGGACGCGCCCTTTGATAAGATCTGTTACATCGGATGCGGGGTGACCACTGGCATTGGGGCGGTGATGAACACCGCAAAGGTCGAGATCGGTTCGCGCGCCGTTGTCTTCGGCTTGGGCGGTATTGGACTGAACGTTATCCAAGGCCTTCGGCTCGCCGGTGCCGATCAGATTGTAGGCGTGGACCTCAACGAGTCGAAGCGCGAGATGGCCGAACGGTTCGGCATGACCGACTTCGTTAATCCTGCTGAGGTCGAAGGCGATCTGGTTCCTTACCTCGTGAATCTCACGAAGGGAGGGGCCGACTATACGTTCGATGCGACTGGCAATGTGGACGTGATGCGTACGGCCCTGGAATCGGCACATAAGGGCTGGGGTGAAAGCGTGATCATTGGTGTTGCGCCTGCAGGTGCCGAGATTTCGACACGGCCGTTCCAGCTTGTGACGGGCCGGGTCTGGCGTGGGACCGCGTTTGGTGGGGCACGGGGTCGGACCGATGTGCCGAAGATTGTGGACTGGTACATGGAAGGAAAGATCGAGATCGACCCGATGATCACCCATACGATGTCATTGGATGACATCAACACAGGGTTCGATCTGATGCATGCCGGGCAATCCATCCGCTCGGTCGTCAACTACTGACATCCAAGAACCGGCCGACGCTCGTTGGCCGGTTCCCTGCTCCTCAGGCGAACAAATGAACGGAGAGAGAATGGCCAGCCGCGATCGTCCGCTCTATGCCGTCCTGATTGATGCGGACAACATTCCTTCGAAATTCGCCGGCGCGATCCTGAAAGAAATCACGTCACTGGGCGAGCCTGCCCTTCGACGCGTGTACGGCGACTGGTCTTCTGGTCGATTGTCGAGCTGGTCCAAGGTAGTGCGCGATCTGGGTCTCGTGGCGCATCAGGAGAGTGCCAATACAACGGGCAAGAATGCATCCGATATCGGTTTGGTCATCGACGCG
>CAWUIX010000462.1:0-2501 GCA_963922395.1 uncultured Rhodobacterales bacterium
CTTCGCCCCGGTCGCCATCGCCGTGGCGCTCACCGGTCAAGGCAGCACCCTCACCGCCTGGGCCGCCGTGGTCTTCTTCTTTGCCCGCCTCGGCCACTTCCTCGTCTATACATTCGCGGTACCTATGCTGCGCGTAATCTTCTTCCTCGTCGGCTGGGGCGCGACCGCCACCCTCGCCCTCGCCTTGATCGGAGTGCTCTGAAATGACCGAAGTTCTGTCCACCGACATCGCCTTCACCCCCGCCGTCAAAGCCCTGCAGGACACGCTGGGCAGCCGCGCACAAATGGAGGTCCTGTCCAAACGCCGCGGCTTTCAGTCCGAGATCACCGAAGATTTTGCCGCCTTCCTCCGCAATCAGGTCAGCTTCTTCCTCTCATCTGCTTCCGCTGACGGTCGACCCTATATCCAGCACCGGGGCGGCCAGGCCGGGTTCATTGAGATCCTGGGCCCCACAACGATCGCAATCCCCGACTACCCGGGCAATCGCCAGTACATCACCTTCGGCAACCTTTCGGAAAACGACCGCGTGGCGCTCTTCTTCATCGACTATGAGACGAAAAGCCGGATCAAGGTCTGGGGCCGCGCCCGTGTCGAGAACCTGACCGACAAAACCGCGCGCCGTCTGGTGATCGAGATTGAGGCCTGGGACGTCAACTGCCCGCAGCACATCCCGGACTACCACCGGACGGAAACGGTGGCGCAGGCGCAGTCAAAGCTTCTGGCCCGCATCGCCCAGCTCGAAGCCGAGGTGGCAGCACTCAAAGGGGAGGGGAGCGCGGTAACGGCCTGAGCGCCCCCGCCCAAGGACCCCGCCAGATCAGGCATTCCCCGGCGCGTGGTTTTGTGACAAGGGACGATCCGAACCCCGGAAGGCCAGTCCAGACCCGCGCCCCATGTCCCAACCCACCGCCACTCTCGTCGGTTTCGTCGCCGTGCTGCTCTGGGCGCTCCTGGCGCTTTTCACCGTCGGATCCGCACCCACACCCCCGTTTCTCCTGAACGCGCTGACCTTTACCGTGGGCGGCACAATCGGGGCGATTTGGGTCACGGCCACGGGACGCTGGGGCGCCCTTCGCAAAGTCTCCTGGCGGGTCTATGCCTTCGGCACCCTCGGCCTCTTCGGATACCACGCGCTCTACTTTTCCGCCCTCCGGCTCGCCCCACCCGCCGAGGCGGGCCTGATCGCCTATTTCTGGCCCCTGCTGATTGTGCTCTTCTCCGGCCTCCTGCCCGGGGAACGGCTGGGCCTCCTGCACGTCCTCGGCGCACTCGTCGCCTTCGCAGGCGCGGCCCTCATCGTCCTGCGCGGCGGTGCGGAGTTTGACGCCAGCGCCCTGCCGGGCCTCGGGCTGGCTGCCCTCTGCGCGCTTACGTGGTCCGGCTACTCCGTTCTCTCCCGACGCCTCGGGGCCGTCCCAACCGAAACGGTTGCGATCTTCTGCATCGCCACGGCGGTGCTCTCCGCCCTCGTGCACCTGACCGTGGAAACCACGGTCTGGCCCGACAGCCACATCGGCTGGCTCTCTGTCCTTGCACTGGGCATCGGCCCGGTCGGCCTCGCATTCTATGTCTGGGACATCGGCGTCAAACGGGGCGACATTCAGCTCCTCGGCGTGGCCAGCTACGCCGCGCCGCTCCTCTCAACACTCATCCTGATCCTCGCAGGCGTCGCAGACCCCAGCGTCACCCTGATCCTCGCGGCCGCTCTCATCGCTGGTGGCGCCGGTCTCGCCGCGCTGGGGAGCGCGCGGCAGAAGACCTAGGCGCCCAATCACGCGGGCCGCACAAACCACCCCGACCCAACGTCGATATGTTCGAGCCAGTAGTCCTCGATCAGATCCTCGTACCCTTCAGGTAGAAACGACTCCTGCCAGTCGTCGCCGAACCGCGCCTGGATCGCCGCGAGATCCTTCCAGAAGGACGCGAACACGACGACGTCCTCGTCGACGCTCACGCCTCGCCCAAAGGCATACCCTTTGTTCCCGGGCTCGTTTTGAACAACATCCGCCGACGTCGTCGCGAACTTCTCGATCAGCGTCGCAGCGGCGCCCGGCTTCGCGTGCACATGAAACAGCCGCATGATCAATCCAAGGTCTGTGTGTGTTGACCCCATAGCACCACCTCTCATTCCCTTGATCACAGGCTATCTCTGTGAAATCATTTTGAATATCAAAATTACAAAAACTGATAAATTCGGAAATCGAATATGAAGACCAGCTTCGACATGGATGCCCTCCGTGCCATCGTCTCCGGCATCGACGAAGGCAGTTTCGCGCGCGCCGCCGTCGAACTCGGCCGATCGCAGTCCGCCGTCAGCATGCAGTTGAAGAAGCTGGAACAGCAGGCAGGCGTTCAACTCTTCGTCCGAAAGGGCAGGGGCCTTGTCCCCACTGAAGCCGGCGAAGCCCTCACCCAATACGCCCGCCAGATCCTCGCCCTGAATGACGAGGCCGCCCGTGCCCTCGGCGCCCCCGTTGCCCCGGAAACCGTGCGCCTCGGC
>CAWUIX010000463.1:0-2500 GCA_963922395.1 uncultured Rhodobacterales bacterium
CCGACCCGGGGCTCTTTCCACTTCCGTCAGATGTGGGATTTCGACCCAAGCCAGCAGGAGGCGGCCTGGGAGGTCGAAAACATCCATGCGGTGACCGAGGCGCTTGGGGAGCATGTGAAGGCCGGGAAGATCCGCGCCTGGGGGCTGTCGAACGAAAGCGCCTGGGGGACGATGCAGTGGCTGAAGGCGGCGGAGGCGACGGGTGGCCCGCGTGTCGCGTCGATCCAGAACGAATATTCGCTTCTCTGCCGGATCTATGACACCGATCTGGGGGAGTTGGGGGCGCATGAGGATGTAACGCTTCTGGCGTTTTCGCCGCTGGCCTGCGGGCTCCTGTCGGGCAAGTACCA
Organism: uncultured Rhodobacterales bacterium; assembly: GCA_963922395.1. Taxonomy (GTDB): domain Bacteria; phylum Pseudomonadota; class Alphaproteobacteria; order Rhodobacterales; family Rhodobacteraceae; genus Ovoidimarina. The sequence continues at coordinate 351 of CAWUIX010000463.1, forward strand.
GAACGGTCAGGTCCCGGACGGGTCGCGGATGACGCGGACGGCGGATCTGGGCGGGCGGGTTACCGACCGGGTCTTTCCGACGATTGACGCCTATCTGAAGATCGCCGCGGACTATGACGTGGACCCAAGCGCGATGGCCGTGGCCTGGACGATGACACGGCCTTTCCCGACCATTCCGATCATCGGGGCCACGTCGATCCCGCAGTTGGAGGCGGTTTTGAGCGCAGATGACGTTGCCCTGAGCGAAGAAGCGTTGACAGAAATCTCTGCGACCCATCGCGCCAACCCGAACCCTTATTGAGGTGAGGAAAAACCCTTTGTCCCGACAGGTTTGACCCATGCGGATCCGTGCCATAGCCCTTGTCCTTCTGCTGTCTGCCTGTGTGCCGGAGGATCAGACAGAGCGTCTTGACCCGACCCCGGCGCAGGCGGCGGAGGCGGCTTGTGTGGCCGATGGTGGAGATTGGACCACCCGTGGCACCGCGCGCATGTTCTGTGAACGGCAGACAGGTGACGGAGGTGCGTCCTGCCGGTTTGCCACCGATTGTGAGGGGCTGTGCTTGGCGCGGTCCCGGACCTGTTCTCCGGTGACGCCGCTCTTGGGATGCAACGAGGTACTGGGGGCGAACGGGGCGGCGAGCACATTGTGCGTCGAGTAGCGCTTGCGTTCTGCCTTGCTCTGGCCGCGTGCGGTCCGGGGGGTGTTTACCGGGACCGGGACGTTCCGATGTCCTCGGCGGCGGGTCTGGATGCCAACCGCTATGCCGGGCTTTGGTATGAGATCGCGCGGTTTCCCGTTCCGTTTCAAGCAGGCTGTGCCGGTGTCACTGCGGTCTACGAGGTGCAGTCCAATGGTGATCTTTCTGTTCTAAACACCTGCCGTGACGGCGGGCTCAACGGTCCGGTCCGCGATATTCGCGGCACGGCGATGCCGTCTGGGCCTGGCCGGTTTCAGGTCTCGTTCACGAGCGTCCCCTTCATCAGTGCGCCTTATTGGGTGCTTTGGGTGGATGAGGGGTATCGGACGGCAGTGGTCGGCGTTCCGTCGGGACGGGCGGGATGGATCCTTAATCGAGAACCAGAGATCCCGGAGGATCGGTTGAAGGCCGCCATCGAAGTGCTTGATTTCAATGGCTATGACGTCGAGTGGTTGATCTATACCCCTCAGGCTTCGAGCGACTTGAGATAGTCCGGAACATCGCGGGCGGAGACGTAAGCCTCGCGCACGAGCGTGTCGAAATGGCGTTGGATCGCGGTCACGCGCTCGGTGTCGCGGAAGACGATGTAATCGCTTCCGAGATAGATGGCCGCCAGGAGTGGCCCGAAGACAGTGATCGGGGCGGAGTGAAGCCGCCGGGCGTCGTAGAGGAAGATCCGTAGCCTTGGGTAAAGCTGGTCGTGGAGTTCGAGGAAGCGGTCGATCTGTCCCCGCCGGGCGGTGTCAGGGAGACCGGCATAGTAGCCTTCGCCGTGGACGAAGCTTTCAATCTCAAAGAGCGGGATTGCCATTTCATAGTCTGAGGGAGCGTGTTTCAGGAGATTGAGCCGGTCCGCAGATGCACCGATCGCCTGATCAATCGTTCTGCCCAGATGCGGGGCGTATTCCCAGCGGAGCATGTCGGGGGTTTTGAGCATGTCTGGCAGGCGCGCCGGGACATGGCGGATCTTGTACCCCTCGGCCTCGCGGTGCCATTCGATGATCTGGTCATCGACCATAGCGCGGGGGGCGGCGGAAAACTCGAGAGACGAGGCGAGGAGGGCTGCTGCCTGTTCGGGGCGTTCTGACAGGCCAAGGAGCCAGTCGGCGGATATGCCGAGGGCGGAGGCGCACTCGGCGACCACCTGGGCGTTGGGAAGCCTTGTGCCCTCGCCAGACAGGAGCTGCGAGATCGTCGAGCGGTCGACGCCCACATGGCGGGCGAGGGCGCTTTGGGACATCCCGTTTTCCGCGAGCGCACGACCCAGACGGCGGCGAAAGCGGGCTGAGCGATCTCTCTTGTCGGTTTTTTGCATGTTTGTTTAATTTATTCACATATGAGGAATTTATGTTGCGTATATACAGGGTTTTGTATGGTTCGTGCAAGTGGCAATTTAGATCAGAGAGTTGTTAGGTGGCAGGGAAGTTCCTCAGGACGATGTTGGGCGATTGT
>CAWUIX010000464.1:0-2499 GCA_963922395.1 uncultured Rhodobacterales bacterium
TCATTAAGGACCTGTCTCAAGAACCCCGTGTGCCGACATCTGCGCGTAGTGAAGCCCTTCGCGAAGACCGCGGTCCGCCACCGACAAACGATCCGTGGGCCAGACCCGAAGAAGAGCCTGAAGAATGGCCGCGCCCGACATGATCAGGGCGTGGCGGTCCCTCCCAATGCGCGGATCGGCCCGGCGACCGGCGGGACCGAGGTCGAGATAACTGCGGATGACCTTGTCGATCTGGTCTGAGGTCATGCGGAGACCATCAACCTTGTTCCGATCATAGCGGCGAAGCCCGAGATGGCTGGCCGCCACGGTTGTGACCGTCCCGGATGTACCGACAATCTGGAAGCCTTCGCGGGTCTGCTCCGACTCGTAAGGGCTGAAATCTGCGAGGTTTTCCTCGAAATACCAGCTCATCAGCGCGAAGCGGGCCGCGTCGTCATCCACATCGTCGAACTGGTCGCGCAACGTGGCTACACCAAGCGGAACCGAGATCCAGTCGACCACGCGTGCCGCCTGAAACGGCGAGGTATCGTCCGGGGTGAAACCGGCGTGCAGGCGCATGATCGCCTGTGGACGATCCACCTTCGGAACGCGGCTCAGATCGATCCAGACAAGTTCGGTCGATCCCCCACCAATGTCGACGACAAGCAACTGGTCCGTCTTCGTCGACACCAGCGGCGCGCAGGAAATGACCGCCAGCCGCGCCTCTTCTTCCGGTTCGATGATTTCAAGCGTTAGCCCCGTCTCACGCCGCACCGTCGACATGAACGCATCACCATTCAACGCCCGACGACAGGCCTCGGTCGCGACCAGTCGCATACGGCTTACGTTGTGTTTGTCGATCTTGGACTTGCAGATCTTCAGGGCCTGCACCGTCCTATTCATCGAGCCTCTGCTCAGACGTCCGGACCCTTCCAGACCCAGGCCGAGTTGAACAGACTTTGAAAAACTGTCGACAACATGGAATTGATTGCCCTTAGGCTGGGCAATCAGCATTCGGCACGAATTCGTGCCGAGATCCAACGCAGCATAAAGCTCGGCTGGATCAGCCTGTTTGGGCGGGGACGGTTCGACCGCGTGCGGGAACCTGTCAGCGCCCGTGGGACGCTTGGGCGGCATAACGCCCTCCGAATAAGAGTTAAGGAAAACGTAAGCGCCCCGGCGCGCTCGCGCAAGGCTCAGGATCTTCCTGAAAAGAATTCATGCCCCGCCCCCTCGCCCAAGGCAGTGGACATCCTTAAATGGTGCGACGTCGCGAGTGTCGCGAAACATGTCGAAAAACAGCGGCGAATCCGCCGTTCCAGCGCGTATGCACGTGCGAAACGCGAGGAGGCATCATGCCCGACGTCACCATAGTCTACTGGCGGGACATCCCGGCACAGGTCATCGTCGGCAAGGGCCGTCGCGGCGCCAAGGCTCCTTTGCCCGAGCGGTTCGAACAGGCGATCGACCGTGCCGCGATGAAAGTTGGCGCTCAGGACACGGATGCCTATCTCGCAGAGTGGCGTAAGGCGGCCCCATATGAAGTCGCGGGCGATGCGCGAGAGGTCGCGGATGCTGAGGCGGCGCGCATCGACGCCGAATACGATGCCGACAAGATCAAAGCCCTGATTGCAAACGACGGATGGGCCTGAGCCCGCGTGACATAAGGACTGCCCTGATGGCGCTGTTGAACTTTAAACGAAAAGCCGACGTGACCCCGGTCAACGGTGATGTCGAACAGTTCCTGACGGGCTATTCGATCGAGGTTATGCCGCGCACCGCGGAAAAGGTTGAGGATTTCCGCGCGTTCCTGCCGGAAGGCACCCGCGTTTACATCGCCCATATTGACGGCACACCTATTGAGGAGATGGTCGCGACCGCCAAACGCCTCGCTGCAGACGGGTTTCAGGTTATGCCGCATTTCCCGGCCCGTATCATCGATGATGCGGCAACGCTTGGCGACTGGATCGCCCGCTATCAGGGCGAGGCCGGTGTGGATCAGGCCCTCCTCCTCGCTGGCGGTGTGCCGGAGCCGAAGGGCGCCTTTGACAGCTCTATGCAACTTCTGGAAACCGGCCTTTTCGACAAGGCGGGGTTCAAGCGCCTCCATGTCGCCGGGCATCCCGAAGGCAACCGTGACATCGACCCAAATGGCGGTACCGCCAATGTGGCGGCGGCCCTGAAGTGGAAGAACGACTTCGATGACCGGACCGATGCGGACATGGCAATTGTCACGCAGTTCGCGTTCGAGGCCGCGCCCATCATCGACTGGGCAAATGCATTACAGGCCGAGGGGATAGACCTGCCGATCCACATCGGGATCGCGGGTCCCGCCAAGCTGCAAACCCTGATTAAGTTCGCCATCGCCTGCGGCGTGGGCCCATCCCTGAAGGTGCTGCAAAAGCGGGCGATGGACGTGACCAAACTGGTCCTGCCCTATGAGCCCGATGATGTCGTCACCGCACTGGCCGCGCACAAGGCCGCCAAAGGCAAGAAGAAGTAGGGCCTGCGGGGCCACTT
>CAWUIX010000465.1:0-2491 GCA_963922395.1 uncultured Rhodobacterales bacterium
ACCTAAACGATTTCCGTCAGAAGGCGGCGCAAGCGGGCGATGCGCTGGCGGCCTGCATGATCACCTATCCATCCACCCACGGGGTGTTCGAGGAGACAGTGCGCGAGGTTTGTGAGATCACGCACCGCTATGGCGGGCAAGTGTACATGGATGGAGCGAACCTGAATGCGCTCGTCGGGCTCGTGAAGCCGGGTGAGATCGGGTCGGATGTGAGCCATCTGAACCTTCACAAGACGTTTTGCATCCCTCATGGCGGCGGCGGCCCTGGCATGGGACCGATCGGCGTGAAGGCGCATCTGAAGCCGTTCCTGCCGGGGCATCCGGAGACAGGCGGACAGTCGGTTTACGAGGCGACGGGTGGCCGGGAGGGGCCGGTCAGCGCGGCGCCCTTTGGATCGGCGTCGATCCTGCCGATCTCATGGGCCTATATCCTGATGATGGGGGGCGCGGGCCTGATGCAAGCGACCAAGGTCGCGATCCTGAATGCAAATTACATTGCGACGCGGCTGGAGGGAGCGTTCGAGATCCTTTTCAAAGGGTCGAATGGGCGGTGCGCGCATGAGTGCATCATTGACACGCGGCCTTTTGCGGAAAGTGCGGGTGTGAGTGTGGACGACATCGCCAAGCGTCTGATTGACAACGGGTTTCACGCGCCGACCATGAGCTGGCCAGTGGCGGGAACGCTGATGGTGGAGCCGACAGAGAGCGAGACCAAGGCAGAGCTTGACCGGTTCTGCGACGCGATGCTGGCCATCCGTGAGGAAATCCGGGCCATCGAAGACGGCCAGATCGATGCCGAGAACAACCCGCTGAAGCGTGCGCCGCACACGGTGGAGGATCTGGTGGGCGAATGGAACCGGCCCTATAGCCGGGAAGAGGGATGCTATCCGGCGGGTGCGTTTCGGGTCGACAAGTATTGGCCGCCCGTCAATCGGGTGGACAATGTCTATGGCGATCGGCACCTGGTCTGCACCTGCCCGCCATTGGACGATTATCTGGAGGCGGCAGAGTAAGTCTTGCCGCCGAAAGGACGGGTTGCTTAGCGGCTGCGCATGGCCATGGCGAAGCTTTCAAGCTCCGATTGGGTCAGAGCACCATCGCCGTTTGCGTCTGCGGCGTCGAAGTCGATCCGGGAGGGAACCTCGTCCCGCGACAGGACGCCGTCGCCGTTTGTGTCGGCACTTGCAAAGCGAGTGGAGATCTGGCTGTACGACGGCGAAGATGTGGGGCCTGTCGCGCAGCCTGAAAGAAGCAGGATTGAAGCGAGGATCAGGTAAGGTTTCATATGAATTGCCTTTTGGAATTGGATACTGCTTCAACGCGTGTGACCTGGGTTTCCGTCGTTTAGAGATGTGGTTTGGGGAGGAATGATGAAATCGTTGCGGATCGTGATTACGGGCGGCACCATCGATAAGGTGCACGATCCCCGCTCAGAGGGTCTTGCCTTTTCTCCTGATGGTGCGACGCACATTCCAGAGATGCTTCGGATTGGGCGCTGCGACTTTCCGGTGACCGACGTGGTCATGTTGAAGGACAGCCTTTATTTCGAGGACGGCGACCGTGCGGAGATTGCCGACGCGGTACGACGCGCGCCCGAAGATGCGGTTGTCGTGACCCATGGCACGGGGACAATGGGTAACACGGCGCGGTATCTCGAGGGTCAGGCGCTTGGAAAGACGATTGTCTTGACTGGCGCGATGCGGCCGTTTTCGCTTTATGCGTCTGATGGTGAGTTCAATCTGGGTGGAGCTGTCGTGGCGGCCCAGCTTCTGGAGACCGGCGTTTGGGGGGTCATGAACGGGCGTGTCTTTCCGGCCCGGGACTTGAACAAGAACACCGAGCACGGCCGGTTCGACCGGTAGCTTTTGGTCGTTCCTTTGACTGAAACTAGCGAAACAAAGACGCCCTTATCCTGAAATACCGCAGAAATCTGCGCGGCCTAAACGTCCGACATCAAGATTGATGAAAGGACTTTGCTATGACCGTTCAAAACATTCCCGCCTCAGATGTCATCGGACCGTATTCTGTCTGGCCTGCCCGACGTCCTAGTGGCCGTAGCGCCGATGGGCGCGACTGAATCCTTTCCAAGTGTTTGGATCGCAGGGCGGGACGATGAAACACCCACCTTCATCTTTGGATAGGCTTTCTCGCGGGTCTGATGTGCCATGGTTCGTGCGGCTGCGCCGCGCCCTTCCCTGCGCGGTGCTCGCGTCTTGTCTGCTGGCTGTAGCGGTGGGCGGGCACCACCTTTTTGTCCTGCTCGACGCGGGCCTGGAGTTCCGGGCTCAGATCGCTGAAGCGATGTCTGATCCGCGCCTTATGGTGCCGCTTCTCGTGCTCTACATTCTATTGCTCACGATCCCTTTCGTGCCGGGGGCAGAGCTAGGGTTTCTGATCCTGCTCATCTGCGGGTCGGAAGCGGCAGGTCCCGTCTACACCGCGACCTTGGCCGCGCTCGCGCTGTCGTTTGCCTTGGGGCGCGCGGTGCCAT
>CAWUIX010000466.1:0-2487 GCA_963922395.1 uncultured Rhodobacterales bacterium
CTTCTGCTTCGAGACTTTCGGCAGTCGCGCCCGTTATTGCGCCACGTAGGGGCGAGGCATCGGGTGCGTCAAGTCCACAAGCCAGACGAACGTAGCGATCTGTCGGACTGACACCGTTTGAGGGGTCAAACCCCACCCATCCGAGGCCATCGACCCAGATTTCTGCCCAAGCGTGGGAAGCGGTGGCGTCTGGGAAGTCGTCCTCTTCGCCTTCGCCGACATAAAGGTATCCGACAACGTAGCGTGCTGCGGCACCCTGCGCGCGGGCAGCGGCAATCAGGACATGGGCGTGGTCCTGGCAGACGCCGTGACCCAATGCGAGGGCTTCGGCTGCTGTCGTGCCGTGTTCGGTCTCTCCGGGCGTATATGTGATGGCGTCGCTGACCGCATTCATAAGGGCGTGGGCCAGGGAGAGGGCGTCTCCCGCCGCATCTGCCTCTGCGCCCTTGGCGAGATCCAAGATTGCGCGATCTGCCCGGGTTGCCCGCGTTTCGCGGACATAGGCATCGGGGCGGATGCGCTCGCGATGTCCGCGTAGGACGCCGCCGCAATCCACAGTCTCCACAACCCCCTGAACTTGAAGCGTGACCTCGGACACTGGGCCGAGCAGAGTTGCCGTTTCGAGCCAGTCACCCGCGCCATCGCGAAACCCGGCACCCATCACGGCGTCCGGAACCGTGACAGACCAGTCGACGGTCTGCTGGTTCTCGCAATCTGTGGGGCGTAAGCGAAGGCTTTGAACCACACCGCGCATCGGAGGATCGAAGCGGTACGTTGTGGCATGGTCGACGCGCAATCTCATCGCGTCTCTCCCGAAAGGTAGATTTCGTGGACGATGCTTGAGACGCCCGCGATCTCGCGGATAACGCGGGACAGGAATTCGTGCAGGCCTTCCTCGAACACGTCCTCGATGGTCAGTTCCGCCATCTCGCCCACCAGCGTGCGTACCCTTGTCTGTGCTTCGGTTGTGCGGCCATAGCCCCGGGCAAGGCGATCGAGGTGCACCATGGCGTCTTCGACCGATGTGATCAGGGCGCGTGGGCTTTTGCGGTTGAGGATCAGGAAATCGGCGATCTTGGCGGGCGTCACTTCGCCGCCATAGGCCCAGTTGAACGCGCGGTGGGCGGACATGGCCCGCAGGACTGTGGCCCATTGATGGTTGTCGAAGCCGGAGCCGACGTAGTCGAGGCCTGGAAGCAGGACGTAATATTTGACGTCGAGGAGCCGAGCCGTCGCGTCGCCGCGTTCGAGCGCATAGCCGAGGTGCAGGAAGTCGTAGCCATCGTTCCGGAGCTGCGTGTCTTCAATGGCTCCGCGAACCAGCGCGCATTGGCGTGTTGTCCAGTCGATGAGATCATTAAGTTCGAGTTTTGAGCGTTCAATCCGGCGCATCTCTTGGATCTCTTGAAACCCGGTGTTGAGCGCGTCCCAGACCTGTCCCGTCAGGGCGGTGCGGACGATGCGGCCATTTTCACGCGCGGCCTCCATGCAGGAGGCGACAGAGGAAGGGTTTTCGTGATCGAAGAACAAGAAACTCTCGATGTTCCGCTGGCGGGGTTCGCCGTATTTCTCGGTGAAGGCGGCGGTGTGTCCGCCGGCTGAAAGCACAGACTCCCACTCGTTCCGGAATCCGCCGGTCATATCGGGGATCAGGGCGTTTCGGGCGCCGACGGCAAGTAGGCGCGCGCCCGTCTCCGCTCGCTCCATATAGCGGCCGATCCAGAAGAGGTTTGAGGCGGTGCGACTTAGCATTCCTGGCTCACTCCGCCATGACCCAGGTGTCTTTGACACCACCGCCCTGGGAGGAATTGACGACCAGGGACCCTTCTGTGAGCGCAACCCGCGTGAGGCCGCCCGGGACAAGTTCCGTAGATTCTCCAACCAGACAGAAGGGGCGCAGATCCACGTGGCGCGGGGCGATCCCTTCGTCTACGAAGGTGGGGCAGGTCGACAGTGCAAGGGTCGGTTGCGCGATGTAGTTGGCCGGGGTTTCGCGGATTTTGTCGGCGAAGGCGGCAACCTGTTCCTTGGTGGAGCGGGGTCCAACGAGCATCCCGTAGCCGCCGGATCCGTGGACTTCTTTCACAACGAGCTCTGCAAGATTATCGAGGACGTATTGGCATTCATCGGGTTTGGCGCATTGCCAGGTTGGGACATTCTGGAGGACTGGTTCCTCGCCCAGGTAGAAGCGGATCATCTCTGGCACGAAGGTATAGATCGCCTTGTCGTCGGCAACGCCTGCACCCGGGGCTGATGCCAAAGTAACGCCGCCGGATCGGTAGGCGTTCATTAAGCCAGGAACACCCAGCATGGAGTCCGGGCGGAAGCATAAGGGGTCGATAAACGCGTCATCAATCCTGCGGTAGATTACGTCGACGCGGCGCGGACCTTCGGTCGTCCGCATCCAGACGTAGTCGCCTTCGACGAAGAGGTCGGCGGCTTCAACTAGCTCAACGCCCATCATGTCGGCGAGGAAGGAATGCTCGT
>CAWUIX010000467.1:0-2481 GCA_963922395.1 uncultured Rhodobacterales bacterium
CTCCCATTGCAATAAGCGGAAGGACGAAGGCAGGGGCAAAGATCGCGACCATCAGACTGTGCGACATGTAGGCGTGGAACCCTTCGCCGCTTTCTGGCTGGATCGCCTGAAGCAGAGCGAACAACAGGGCGAAAGCAAGTGTAAGACCAACCCCAATCGCGACACCGGATCGCTCAAACAGAGCAGCGAACCCGTTCGGCCAGGCAAAGTGCTTCCAGCTGTCTTGTCGCACGTCCGCCAATGCCCGTGGTAGGTTAAGTGCGAACTCGTGCGGCTCCGTATATTGGCACGCATAGTAGCAGCCACGGCAGTTATGACAGAGGTTGGCAAGTTGCGTGATGTCCCCGTCGCTGAACCCGCGCTCGCGATGCAACGCCGGGAACACCGAGCAATACCCCTCGCAGTACCGGCAAGCATTGCAAATCTCCGCCTGACGACGGGCCTCTTGGATTAGATCAGTTTGCATAGTCTGCAGCCTCACGCCCCGCGATGCGCCCAAAGACGGTCCCAATCGTCATGCCAAACCCGGCCAGATAGCCCTGCCCCAGTATCGATCCCGCCATTGTCTCGCCCGCGGCCCAAAGGTTCGACACCGGGCGGTTCCCAATCGAGCACTGCGCCGTCTCGTCCACTTTCAGCCCCAGATACGTGAACGTGACACCGGTCCGCAGAGCGTATCCGTAGAAGGGCGGCTCACTGATCGGCCGGGCCCAATTGGTCTTGGGTGGGGCGAGCCCGTCGGTTGCAACGCCATCCAACTCGGTCGGGCGAAACCCAGTTGTTTCGCCACATGCATGATTGAACTGGTCGACCGTCTGAGAAAGTTGCGTCGCCGGAAGATCCATCTTCTCTGCGAGTTCCTCAATCGTATCCGCCTGGATCGGCGGGAGCACCGACGGCATAAACAGATCGATGGATTTCGCATCGATGATGGTATAGCCAACCTGATCGGGTTGTTCGGCCACCAGACGGCCCCAGATCGCATAACGCTTGGGCCAGACATCTTCACCCTCGTCATAGAACCGCTCGGCGTTCTTGTTCACGACAATCGAGAACGGAACACAGTCAAGCCGCGTGACAATCCCACCGTCGAACTTCGGCGCGCGCCCATCGATTGCAACCGCATGGCACTGGGTCGGATCTCCAACTTGGGCGACGCCTTGATCCAGAAGATCCGCCAGAACCACACCTCGATTGTAAGGCGTGCCTCGGATGAGAAAGTTGCGCGCGGCAGGCCCCCAAGCCCGGGCAAGCCGGTCAATATCGGCCTGAAATCCTCCTGATGCCACAACGACGGCTTTCGGCGAAACGCGCTGCTCGGCTCCGCCATGAGCGTACTCGATTTCCGTAACTTGCCCATCTTCCAACGAGAGATGGGTGACGGGCGCCTCGTATTTCACCTCGACGCCCAGACGCTCCGCCGTGCGGTAGTAGGCATTCACCAAACCCTTCCCGCCCCCAAGGAAGAACGCGTTCGTCCGTGCAAGTGACAGGGTCCCAGACAGGGACGGCTGGAACCGCACTCCATGCGCCTCCATCCAGGGCAGACATCCTTCGGATGAGCGGATCGTGAGCCGAGCCAGCGCTTCATCCGTCTTGCCGCCCGTCACTTTGAGGAGATCCTCAAAGTATTCTTCTTCGCTGTAGCTGTCTGTCAAAGGACCAAGCGGCCCGGAATGCATACAACGAAAATTGCGTGTGTGGCGAGAGTTCCCCCCCCGGTAGGGTTTCGGCGCGGCTTCGAGGATCAGAACGCGCGCGCCTGCGTCCGCTGCGGTGATGGCGGCACAGAGCGCGGCGTTCCCACCGCCAATCACAACAATGTCCGGATCAGTCGCCATAGCCGTCCCCTCTCGGCGGAACTCGTAGCGGGCCGATTGCTCTAGAACAAATGCAAGTTTCTGATCTATTCTTGCGATATGCGCATCAATTATGACTTCCTGGATTTGGAGGCCTTCCTCGCCGTCAAGGAAAGCGGATCGTTCCAAGAGGCCGCCACGCGGCTCCATCTGTCACAGTCCTCAGTGACACGCCGAATTCAAAAGCTGGAAGACGCACTTGGAACGCTCTTGTTCGAACGCACCACGCGAGACGTTCGCCCAACGCTCGCGGCAAAGCGTCTGCAAATACGGGCGGAGACGATCCTCCAAGAGGCGCATGAGACTGCTAGGGCGATGCGGGACGAGACAGAGGCCTTTGCCCATCAGCGCGCACAAACGGTAACAGTCGCGACAATTCCAACCGCAGTTCGAGCATTGGTGACGCCGGCACTCCAGGAGGTCTTAGCTTCAAAACCGATTGCGCGAATACGCCTGCTCGACCTTGCTGCAAACGAAGTCGCTGAAGCGGTCGCAGAAGGCGAGGCGGATTTTGGTGTTTGTTCTATCCCGATGCTGGAGCCCGCGACGGAGTTCTCGCTTCTCCTCAACGATCCGATGGTCATCGCATTTCCGAAATCTCACGGTCTTGCGCGAAAACGCA
>CAWUIX010000468.1:0-2476 GCA_963922395.1 uncultured Rhodobacterales bacterium
GAAGCGGGAGTTGGCGATCCGCTCTGACATCGTCATCGAAGGCTCGGCCTTTGGGTTCCAGCGGTTCGAGACCTTCGACATGATCGCGACATAGGCCATGAACATGCTGGCCAGGACGATGCCCGGCAGAATGCCCGCGAAAAAGAGTTTCGAGATCGATTCATTGATCGTGACGCCATAGACGATCAGCGTCAGCGATGGCGGGATCATGAGACCGAGGGTCGCCGCGCCGGCCAACGTTCCGATGACCATGTTTTCCGGATATTCGCGACGGCGGAGTTCCGGGATCGACATCTTGCCCACGGTGGTCAGTGTCGCGGCTGAAGACCCGGAGACCGCTGCGAAGACCGTGCAGCCCACGATATTTGTGTGGACGAGGCCACCGGGTAGGCCGGCCATCCAGGGACTAAGCCCGCGGAACATGTCCTCGGACAGGCGGGTTCGGTAAAGGATTTCGCCCATCCAGATGAAGAGCGGTAGGGCCGTCAACGTCCAGGACGAGGACGCGGACCAGACGGTTGTCAGCATCACATCGCCAACGGGCCGCGTCGTGAAGAGTTCCATGCCGACCCAGGCAACGCCCATGAGTGCGAGACCGACCCAAACGCCGGTTCCGAGCAGGAGGAACAGGACGAAGAGGAAGAGAACGATGATCGAGAAGTCTTCCATAACGCGTTACTCCCCGAAGCTCTGGTCGACGAGATCGCGTTTGATCCGATGGTCGCCGCGGAAGATGAGGTGGATGAGGTGGTCGGTGAGCGCGATGGCCAGGATGATGGCACCTGCGAGCATAACCGATTGTGGGATCCAAAGTGGTGTTTTGTCCTGACCCTGGCTGATGTCGCCGAGCATGATTGAGAAGCCGACAAACCGCCACGCGTAGTATACGAAATACCACATCACCGCAGTCGCGACACCGAAGCACCAGATCTCCATGATCCGGCGCGCCTTGGGGCCAAGGGCATTGATCAGGATCGAAACGCGGATGTGGCTGCCCCGATTCAGAGCATTCGCGAAGGCCAGAAAGCTGGCGGCCGCCATAGCGTAGCCCGCATATTCCGGTGCGCCGGGGAAGACCTCGCCCGTCCAGCGGGCCAGCATCTGTACAACGATCAGGAAAAGGATACCGATCAGGCACAGTGCGGCGGCGATACCAGATGCGAGATAAATGAAATCAAGAAGGGCGCGGAGCCCCCGAAGTACCGCCATGGTCCTGTCCCCCGGGATCGTCGGTCGGTTTCCTAGGAATACGGGCGGCCCGAAGGCCGCCCGCTATCAGATCACTTAGATGCCATGAAGGCGTCGACGATTGCCTTGCCTTGATCACCTGAGGCCTCGAGCCATTCGCTCGTCATCGTTGCACCGATTTCCTGCAGCTCGGACTTCATGGTGTCCGAAGCCGGGGCGACGGTCATACCGCCAGCGCGCAGACCGTTCAGTGTGAACTGCGTGTATTCCTTCGCGCGCCATGTACCCGCATACTCTGCGATCTGTGCGCACGCCTGGATGACATTCTTGTTCTGATCGCTGACACCATCCCAGACGCCCTTGTTTACCATAATGTAGTTGCGTGGCAGCCAGGCATCGACTTCGTAGAAGTAGTTCAGGCTTTCCCAAACTTTGCGGTCGTAGCCTGTCGCCCCGGAGGAGACCATTGAGTCGGCCACGCCGGTGGCGAAGGCCTGACTGATTTCGGCGGCTTCAATGGTTACCGGAAGCATGCCCGTCAATTCAGCCAACCGCGACGTTGCATTGTTGTAGCTGCGGAACTTGATGCCCTCCATATCGGCGACACTCTCAACGGCATCACGGAAATAGAGACCTTGCGGCGGCCAGGGTACGGAATAGAGGAGGACGAGGTTCTGGGCGTCGAGTACCTCTTCCATCGTCGGCTTGGCAGCTTCCCATAGCTTTGCCGCGTCATCAAACGACGTCGCGAGGAATGGAACCGAGTCGACACCGAAGATTGGGTCCTCGTTCTGGTGACCGGACAAGAGGCGTTCACCGATCGGCACCTGGCCTGTCTGAATGGCGCGCTTGATCTGGGCGCCCGGGAAGAGCGAGCCGGAGGGGTGTGTGACGATTTCGATGTCGCCCCCAGTGCCAGTCGTCACGCACTTGGCAAACTCTGCGCCAGTGACGGAGTGAAAGTTTGACCCTGAGTAGGCCATTGGCATGTCCCACTTTTCCGCGAAAGCGGGCATCGCCGCTGCGGCTGTGAGCGCCGTCGCCGCCAAGAGGCTCGTTAGCTTTTTCATTTTCTGTCTCCCTGATTTGAGATTTGGTCGGTCTTTCATTGCCAACCTCATGCGAACCGTGCCGGGGAATAGGCCGCGAGGTCAATATTGGGTTTGCGTCCGGACATGAGCTGAGCCAGCAGCCGCCCTGTTTTTGGCCACCCAGTCAACCCAATGTGATGATGTCAGAAGGCCATCAAGGCGCCTTGCTGCCCGGGAACAGCGACGCCCACGGCAAT
>CAWUIX010000469.1:0-2475 GCA_963922395.1 uncultured Rhodobacterales bacterium
CTCTTTGTCTTCAACAGTGGGTTCCTGACCCAGTCGCGTGTCCGCAAGATACTATCACTCGCCGGTTGGCAAGTCGCGGTGGGGGCACCCAAGGAAGGTGACGCGATCGGTGTATGGGGCAATCGGCGTACGAGCCGGAGGGGAAAGGTCGTATCGGATCTAACAGGCCATCCGGTCGTTAATGTCGAGGATGCCTTCATACGATCCCTGTTTCCGGGCCGTGTTGGCGAGGAGCCATATGGCATTCTTATTGATCGCCTGGGCGTTCACTTCGACGCCAGTCGACCGAGCGATCTTGAAAACCTCCTGGTGCACCATCCGCTGGAGGACCCAGACCTCCTTATGGAGGCCGATCGCCTTTGTAGGTTTATGGTCGCAAACCATCTGTCGAAATACTCGGCGACTGACCCAACGATTGCGCTGCCAGATGAACCATACGTAGTCGTCGTGGACCAAACCGTGGGCGACGCGGCAGTTAAAGCCAGTGGGGCCGACAGAAGGGTCTTTCTGAGTTTGCTGGAAGACGCTCGACGCGCGCATCCTGGGCAAAAGATTGTCGTCAAGGCTCACCCCGAAAGCAGTTTGGGACACCGACCAGGACATCTGAGTGCAAAAGATCTAAGGCGGAATGAGCATCTCATAACTGCACCAGTCAGCCCAAAGATCCTTTTTGAAGGAGCAACTGCTGTCTACACGGTGTCATCGGGGCTGGGGTTTGAGGCGATCCTCCATGGCCACAGGCCACATGTATATGGAACGCCTTTCTACGCCGGATGGGGGCTAACCGAAGATCGGAAGGACTTCGTAAGTCGCGGGCGGGTACTGACGCGCGCCCAGCTTTTCGCGGCCGCAATGATACTCTACCCGACTTGGTTTAATCCCTTTCAAGATCGCCTCTGTGGTGCGCAGGAGGTTCTATTTGCAATGAACGCCGAAGCGCGTGCTTGGCGTGAAGACAGAAAGGGATGGCTCGCGCAAGGAATGTCGCGATGGAAACACGCCCACATCAATGACTTTTTCGGCGCGTTTACCCCAGTTCGATTTGACCAGACCGATTCCGGAGATTGCCGCAGAATGGTTTGGTCTCGCTTCGCCACACAGGACCAAGACGTGGTCCGCGTAGAAGACGGTTTTTTGCGATCCAATGGGCTGGGTTCAGCGCTTACGCCGCCGTCCTCTTTGGTTCTAGATCCAATCGGAATCTATTATGATCCCAGTCGTGAAAGCGAGCTCGAGCGTCTAATCGCCGCCTCGGCGCGCGCACCTCGCGAAGATCTTTGGCGCGCCAAGGCACTGATCGACACAATCAGAGAGAATGGCCTGTCAAAGTACAACACCGGATCGTCGCCCCCAGATTTGCCCTCAGCACACCGCATACTTGTCCCCGGGCAAGTTGAGGACGATGCTAGCCTTATCCGTGGTGCCCAGGACGTGCGCGATAATTCCGCCCTCCTTCGTTTCGTACGCTCGAGAAACCCGGGCAGCATTCTCATTTACAAACCACATCCAGACGTCTTGGCTGGCCTTCGGAAAGGGGACGTGGCTGGGGCCGAAGCGGATGTGGTGCTCGGCGACGTCGACCCATCTGAGATCTTAGGCAATGTCGATGAAGTATGGACGATGACGTCCTTGATTGGTTTTGAGGCACTGCTCCGAGATATTTCGGTAACGACAGTCGGCGTCCCGTTCTATGCGGGATGGGGTTTGACTCACGACTTGGGACAAATACCCGTGCGGCGAGGCGCACGGCCCTCGTTAGCGGCATTGGTCCACGCCGTTCTTATCGAATATCCACGCTATTACGATGCAATTACGCAGCGCCCATGTCCTCCAGAGGTAATCGCCGATAGACTGTCGAAAGGTATAGGGCCCAAACCGAACGAGGTTCTTTCGCTTATGCAGAAGATGAAGTCTCGCCTTCAGCGGTAACTGGTCTTGCGCTCCCACGTGTGAAGTACATCGGGACCAATTCTCTCTACTAAAGCCAGGCTGAAACGCGGTGCATTTCCCAGACTATCGATGCCCATCACGCCTAGAGAGGGCTGCGCTTCCGCTCCCAACACAACGCCGGACGTAAACCCCAATATCCGATCCACCAGCCCCGCGGAGAGAAGAGATGCTGCCAGCGCGCCCCCACCTTCACAAAAAACACGGGTGATCCCTTCGCGCCCCAAATTTCGAAGCAACAAGAGTGGATCCAGGTTTCCACTTTCGTTCGTAGGTGTCCTGACGACACGCCCACCTCTCTGGGTCCAAGTGTTAAGCGCTTGGCCAGAGACTGCGCCCATCGCGCTGTCTATCAGCGCCCAAACGGGACCTTGATCCACAGTTTCGATGAGACGGCCATCCAATGGAATATTCAGTCGACGGCTAGCAACGGCTCGAACGGGTTGACTGACCAAACCCATCCCACGCACCGAGAGCTCTGGATCATCTGCTCGTGCCGTTCCTCCGCCAACCAAAATAAGATCATGG
>CAWUIX010000470.1:0-2441 GCA_963922395.1 uncultured Rhodobacterales bacterium
GTCAGACGAGCATCGCGCCGCGCTGGACGAGAGCGTGCCTGAGGCCATCGACCATTACCTGGCCAACTACGCCGAGCTGATCCAGAAGTGGGAAGGCATTCTTTCTGAGAAGAACGTCACGAAGGTCACCGTTCCGGAAAGCGAGATCGCCAAGTTTCAGGATGTGGCCATGCCCATTCACGAGAAGTGGATCGCGGATATGAGCGCTCAGGGTCTTCCGGCCCAGGAGCTCTATGACCTCGTCAATACGACACTCAAAGAAAAGCGGATGACCAACTGATCGGCACCGCCTGAATACCGGCCCCGGACGTTCCGTCCGGGGCCTTCGTCTCTCGGGAGCATCCCCGATGTCGTCTTCCTCCGTTCTAACCGACGAAAGCCAGCTGAGCCGCCTGGATCAGGCGCTCCTGAAGGTTGAGTCCGTACTCAACCTTCTGTCGGGCATGGTGATTTTCGCGCTTGTCGTGCTCGCCTGTTACAACGTGATCGGTCGGAAGCTCTTTAATGCACCGGTTCCGGGTTACGTCGACTGGACAGAGCAATTTATGGCGACCTTCGCCTTTCTCGGCCTGGCCTACTGCCAGCGCGAGGGTGGCCATATCCGGATGGACATTGTCCTAGGACAACTGCGCGGACGCGTTCTCTGGGCGGCCGAATGGCTCGGCGTTGTCTTCATGCTCTTGCTGACCACCGCGCTGATCTACGGCACATGGTTTCACTTTGAGCGGTCGTTCGACTGGGCCGCGCCGAACTGGTCCACCGACAGCTCTATCGACATTGCCTTGCCCCTATGGCCCGCCAAGCTGGTCGTGCCGCTATCTCTTATGATCCTTTGGCTGCGCCTTGCCCTGCAGATCTGGAGTTATGGCCGCGCATTTCGAAGAAATGACCGTCACCCCATAGGCGTTCCTTTGATCGAGGATGCGGCGACCCAAGCCTCGCGTGAGGCCGAAACCGTCGAAGGGTCGCGCACGGATGGATAGCATCATCGATATGAAGGCGCTTCTTGAGGGCGTCGATATCTTCGAGCTGTCCCTTTGGCTGTCGGGACTTCTGGTCATCCTTGTCGTCATTGGCGTTCGGGTGGCCTTCGCCACAGCCTTTATCGGCTTTCTGGGGCTCTGCCTTTTCTTCATGCAGAAGCAGGGGTTCGACCGTGGCCTTGTCACGGCGATGAAACTTGCGGGCCAGGTTCCGCATTCGAAATCCACGACATATGCCCTGTCCCTCATCCCGACCTTCATCCTCATTGGATATCTTGCCTACTACGCCGGGCTAACACGGTACCTCTTTGAGGCCGCAAAACGCTGGGTCGGATGGTTGCCTGGGGGGCTTGGCGTCGCGACTGTCTTTGCCACTGCAGGCTTTGCCGCGGTGTCAGGCGCTTCAGTCGCGACCTCCGCCGTGTTCGCCCGGATTGCGATCCCGGAGATGCTGAAGCTCAACTACGACAAACGGTTTGCTGCCGGCGTCGTTGCTGCGGGCGGCACGCTCGCCTCCCTGATCCCGCCATCTGCGATCCTCGTGATCTACGCGATCATCGTCGAGCAATCGGTGGGTAAGCTTCTCCTCGCGGGCTTTGTGCCGGGTCTCGTGTCGGCCCTGATCTATGGCGGGCTCGTCATCGGTCTGGCGAAGCTCCGCCCCAACCTCGGGCCAACCGTCGGCGGCTTTACCTGGGGCGAACGGTTCGCCGCCCTGCCCGGCGCGCTTCCGATCCTGCTTGTGGTCTTTATCATCGTCTATTCGATCTATTTCGGATGGGCGACGCCGACCGAGGCCGGGGCACTTGGTGCGTTCGTTGTACTCGTGATGGCGCTTTGGCAAGGGATGAAGTGGGGGCAGCTCAAGGGCGCCCTGATGGAAGCCGCCAAGTTGACCGTCATGATCTTCACGATGATCTGGGGGGTCTTGATCTATGTCCGTTTCCTGGGGTTCGCAAAACTGCCAGACGTCTTCGCCACCTGGATCGGCGGGCTTGAGTATTCACCTTATGTGATCCTTTTGGCCATTCTCCTGGTCTACGTGATCCTTGGCATGTTCATGGATGCCATCGGCATGCTGATCCTGACACTCCCGGTAACATTTCCGGCCGTGATCGCCCTTAATGGGGGCGAAGGCGTCACGCGCGCCGACTCTGCCTTTGGGATGACCAGTGAGGAATGCGCCATCTGGTTCGGGATTATCGTAGTGAAGATGGCCGAGCTCTGTCTGATTACGCCGCCCATTGGGTTGAACTGCTTCGTCGTGGCGGGGGTCGCTCAGGAATCGCGGATGCCGATCTCCGTTCAAGACGTGTTCCGGGGCGCGACACCCTTCTTCGGCGCCGACGTGGCCACTGTCGCCGTGCTGATCACGTTCCCGGGAATTGTGCTCTGGCTGCCGAGCCTTCTTTAGGGTTGCGCAAAGACTCCAACATCGCGCCGAGCAACTGGACGCAA
>CAWUIX010000471.1:0-2436 GCA_963922395.1 uncultured Rhodobacterales bacterium
GCGCAAGGCCACGATCTCTGTTACACCGGCGGCCGCATATTGGTCGGCGATGGCAAGCGTGTCGTCGCGGGTGGCGTCGACGCAGGTGAGGTGGGCGGCGACATTGAGCCCGTAATGGCGCCCGATGGTGTCAACGGCGTCATGGGTGAGATCCCGCGTTGTGCCGCCCGCGCCATAGGTGACGGATACGAACTCTGGTTCGAACGGGGCCAGAAGGCGAACCGTGTCCCAGAGGCGAAAGGACGCCTCCAGGGATTGGGGCGGGAAGAACTCAAAACTGATGCGCGGGGCGGCGAGCATGGGGGAAAACTCCGGGGCAAAGACAGCTTGCTTGTGTCACGCAGGAGAACGTGAAACAAATTCATAATCTTCAAAACGTTTATGTGGTCTGCCTCATGTACATCGAGTTCCGGCATCTGCGGACGATCCGCGCGATCCACGAAACCGGCGGTCTGGCACGGGCGGCCGAGCAGTTGAACATTACGCAATCGGCGCTGTCCCACCAGGTGAAGGGGATCGAGGATCAGGTGGGGGTTGAGCTGTTTGTCCGGCGGTCGAAGCCCCTGAAGCTGTCGTCTGCGGGCAAGAGGCTTTTGGCGCTGGCAGAGCGGATCCTGCCGGAGATCGAAGCGCTGGAGCAGGAGTTCGAGGGCCTGCAAAGCGGGCGGGCGGGACGACTGCATATTGCGATCGAATGCCATGCCTGTTTCGAGTGGCTTTTTCCGGTGCTGGAGCAGTTCAGAAAGGCCTGGCCGGATGTGGATGTCGATATCCGGCCCGGTCTGGCCTTTGATGCCTTGCCCGCGCTCGTGCGCGAGGATGTGGATCTGGTGGTGTCGTCCGATCCGGAGACCATAGAGGGCGTCGAGTTCGCGCCGCTCTTTGATTATGCGCCGGTGTTCGTGGCGTCCTCACAGCATCCGCTGGCGCAGAAGGACTACGTCGACGCCGAGGATTTTCGGGGGGAGACACTGATCACCTATCCGGTGGACCGGGCGCGACTGGATGTTTTCAGCCAGCTTCTGATGCCCGCGAAAGTGGAGCCGGGGTCGGTGCGGCAGGTGGAACTGACAGCGGTGATTCTGCTTCTGGTGGCGTCCAATCGCGGGGTCGCGGTCCTGCCGGACTGGGTGGTGCGCGAGGTGCGGTACAATTCGGATTATGTGACCCGGCCTTTGACGAAAACGGGTCTGACCCGGCGGCTTTACGCGGCGACGCGGAGTGAAGATGCCGCAAAGCCGTTCATGGCGCATCTGATCCGGCTCGCGCGGACGGAACCGGTGAAGCTGCAGCGGGCGGGGGATGTGGTGTGAGAGGGTGCGTGGGGGCGTAGGGTTTTGTCCAAAAGGCCTATTTGCGGACGAAACCGGTCTCCAGAAGCAAGCAGGTTCAGACTTCCCGTATCCGCCAGCTGCAGGCAATTAAGGTCACATTGGCACTGCTGAGTTGGTCTCTGGTCGGTGCGATACATCTCAGTTGGATGGACTGATCGCCGTGCAGGTTAGGCGTCCTTTGGTCTGGGCGACCATGCCTTGAGGCGACCCAATCTACCTTTCGGGCTCAAACGCTGGCGACGCCGCGGCCAGGACCTTACCGCCACCACTGGGTGTTCTCTCCAGTGGTGCGCTGAAAGCAAGTTTTTGGGCGAGGTTCTGCGCAATCAGAGCTTCGAGTGCGAGTTCCAGCCGTTGACTTCTCTTGGTGGCCTTCAGCAAATCCGCATGAGGCCATTCGACAACTTCTGCACCAGGCTTCAGGATCACCGTCGCCGAGGCGCCGCCACCGCTCACCCAAGCGATCTCTCCGACAAAACCTGCATCGCGAAGTGTAACTGAGGGATGTCCCTTTCTCTCCAAAACGATCTCACCACTGACAACGAACCAGAGCGTCTCTGGTTCGGTACTTTCCGTTGTAAGGATCATGGAGGTTTCAGTTTTTCTCAACTTGCCGACGCTCATCAAAGAGCGGAAAAGACCGGGCTCAATATTCCCGATCCGGGCGAAGATGTGCTCTGTCCCTTTTGGAACCGCTAGCGGTTGCCTGCTCCAAATGAGCCGGACTATCCCTTGCAGACTTGCGATCAAGATTAGCAGTGAGCCAAGAATTGCATCCCACAACGGAACCGGTCCTGCGATCCAATAGTAGACCGCATAGAATATGCTTCCCAGTACGACCAATGCGCGAATGTGGATTTGATCCCTGCACAGGAACCCCAGCACGTAGGTTCCAACAGCGCCGACGATTAGCAGCGAAGTAATCGTAAAGGCTTCGGTCATCCCCAGCTCCAACCGACGGTCTTCAATTATCCCCGTTCGGGCCGGGACATGTCCGAGACAACACGTTCTTTGACCATCAGGTCAAGAATATTGAACGTATACTCATTAAGGATCCTTGGGCGTCGCCTAGAGCAAGCATCGTGGACCGCGCCAATGCCAA
>CAWUIX010000472.1:0-2420 GCA_963922395.1 uncultured Rhodobacterales bacterium
AGTAGAAATTAAGCCCCAAAATGCACTAGATTGCACAGATTTTGACCTTGAAAAAACAAATTCCGGGGGGGCATGCCCCCGAACCCCCCTAGCAAAGCTAGCACCTTTGGCGCTCGTTTAGAGCGCCTTTGGCGTGCGCCTATGCTGTGCGCGCCAACCGCTCTTCCAGAACATCGAACGGAACACCCGGGGCGTCTTTCGCGCCCCGGATCACAAGCGATGTCTTAACGCTTGCTACATTATCGGCCGCGGTCAGTTCCTCTGTAAGGAACGTCTGGAACGTCGAAAGATCCGGCGCCACGCATTTCAGAATGAAATCCACCTCGCCATTCAACATGTGGCACTCGCGGACAAGGGGCCAGGCCAGGCACCGGGCCTCGAACGCCGACAGGTCGGCCTCCGCCTGACTGGTCAGCCCAACCATCGCAAAAACCTGCACCTCAAATCCCAGGGCACGCGCGCTGACCCGCGCATGGTAGCCAGCGATGTAGCCGTCCTCTTCCAGCGCGCGCACGCGCCGCAAGCACGGGGGCGCCGAGATTCCGACCCGCCGGGCGAGTTCGACATTCGTCATCCGCCCGTCGTCCTGGAGTTCCGCCAGGATTTTCCGATCGATCTCGTCCAGCTTATGTGCGCCCATGGAACCTCCCGAAATCCATTTTGCAGATCTTAGGCAATCAAAGCCGACTCCGCAATTATATTTCAGGGATGCGCAAGATCATTATCGCATCCAGATGTGCGTGTTTTTGGAACTGGGCTCTCCGAAATCGCGCTCTTTTCGATCCCGCCTGTCCTGTCTATATCGGATGAACTCATCAGAGTGGAGGCAGAGATGGCAGAGACCCGGCACGTCAAAGTGCTGATCATCGGATCAGGACCCGCAGGCTACACCGCAGCCGTATACGCAAGCCGCGCTATGCTGGAGCCTCTGCTGGTCCAAGGCATTCAGCCGGGCGGACAGCTGACCATCACCACTGAGGTCGAAAACTGGCCCGGCGATATCGAAGTGCAGGGCCCCGACCTGATGCAGCGGATGGAAGCGCACGCCCGATCCGTTGGGACCGAGATCATCTCGGATCACATCCAATCTCTCGACCTTTCAAAACGCCCGTTCACGGCAGAAGGAGACTCTGGGACGACGTACATTGCCGACACGGTGATCCTGGCAACGGGCGCCCAAGCCAAATGGCTGGGCCTCCCCAGCGAAGAGCATTTCAAAGGGTTTGGCGTTTCCGCCTGTGCGACCTGCGACGGCTTCTTTTACCGCGGTCAGGAAGTGGCCGTGGTCGGCGGCGGAAACACAGCCGTCGAAGAGGCACTGTTCCTTACAAACTTTGCCTCTAAGGTGACGCTCGTGCATCGCCGGGACAGCCTGCGGGCCGAAAAGATCCTGCAGCACAGGTTGTTCAAGAACCCGAAGATCGAGGTCATCTGGGATCACGAGGTTGACGAGGTTTTGGGCGCACAAGACCCCCGCGGGGTCGAGGCGCTGCGCCTCAAGCACACGCAAACAGGCGAACCCCGGGAACTCGCGGTCAGCGGGTTCTTCGTTGCCATCGGTCACGCGCCCGCCTCTGAACTTGTGAAGGACCAGCTCGAGCTTCATAGCGGAGGCTATGTCGTCACGGCACCAGATTCGACGGCCACGTCGATCCCGGGCGTGTTTGCGGCTGGCGACATCACAGACCATGTTTATCGTCAGGCGGTCACAAGTGCCGGAATGGGCTGTATGGCCGCGCTAGAGGCCGAAAGGTTCCTGGCCGAACAGGACGGCGAAACCGACGTCGCTACGGCGATGCTCGAGGACGCCGTGGTTGGCGCCGCCGAATAAGGGCCTATGCCCTGACCGCAAGCCGGCATTGATCCTAACGGGCTTGCGTTGAGTGCCCCGACAACGGTAGGTGCGCGTGAAAACGCGCAAGCGCGCGCACTCTGACCGAAATTCGCAAGGCCGTCCCGATGCAGCTTCCCAATCTCGTTCCGATCCCTGAGCTTTATGTCTCTTATGAGAGCGCACAGAAACTCAAAGCCGAAGCGGGCGATCTCCCCTCCTGGGATCTGACACCTCGCCAGATCTGCGATCTTGAACTGCTGATGAATGGCGGCTTCTTCCCGCTCAAAGGGTTCCTCGGTGAGGACGATTACAACAGCGTCGTCACCGATATGCGCTTGTCCGACGGGACGCTTTGGCCGATGCCAATCACGCTTGATGTGTCCGAAGAATTCGCCGGGTCGCTGGAAGAAGGTCAGGACATCGCTCTGCGCGACCAGGAAGGCGTGATCCTCGCGATCATGTCAGTGACCGACACGTGGTCCCCCGACAAATCCAAGGAGGCGGCCCACGTTTTCGGCGCAGATGATGCCGCCCATCCGGCGGTGAACTACCTCCACAACACGGCGGGACCTGTCTATCTCGGCGG
>CAWUIX010000473.1:0-2414 GCA_963922395.1 uncultured Rhodobacterales bacterium
GCGGGAGGCCGCCTGGGCGATATCCGGGGTGCGGAGCTCTCCTTCGAGATCCTCTGCCGTGAGGGCCCGGGCCGCCGCCTCGGCCCCTTCGCCGTTCAGAACACGGCGGCCCACGGCGCGGTAAAGAAGTCCCGTATCGAGATGGGAAAAGCCGAACCGCCGGGCCACCGCCCGGGACAGTGTGCCCTTGCCGGATGCGGCCGGGCCGTCAATGGCGACGGTAAATCCCATGGGGTTCGGGCGTAGCGATGCGAATGGCCAAGCGCAAGGTGCGGGCTTATGTCACCTGGGTTGTGAGGTCCGGGTCACGCCCGGGGGCCTGGGGCAGATCATCGGCGATCTCGTAATAGTCGCCCTTGTCGGCACAATAGATGTGGCCCGCGGTCTTGAGCCCGGTCGGCCCGTCGAGCGTGCCTGCGAAAATCGACAGGTTCTCGCCCACACCGTCCCAGAACAGCTGTGACCCGCAAGTCGCGCAGAACCCGCGTCTGGCGGTGTCGGACGAGACGTACCAGGTGACATCGCCGGTGATGGTGATGCTGTCGCGCGGGGCGGAGGTTGCCGCCACGTGGTGGCCGCTGGTTTTCCGGCATTGGGCGCAGTGGCAGGCGACCACAGGCCGTAGAGGACCGGTGACGACGTACTGGACCTGCCCGCAGAGGCAGGAACCCCGCACCTCAGGCATTGGTCCGCACGAGCTGTGCGCCGAGCCCGGTCATCAAAGGCTCGAAGATCGGGAAGGACGTGGCGATGGGACCTGCGTCATCGATGTGCACAGGCTTTTGCGCGCCCATGCCGAGGCAGACGAAGGACATGGCGATCCGGTGATCGAGCCGCGCCTCGACCGAGCCGCCGCCGGGCACGCCCTTGGGGCCGAGACCCGTGACGGTCCACCAGTCCTCGCCCTCGTCGATGGTGACCCCGTTCGCCTCAAGCCCCCGGGCCATGGCGTCGATCCGGTCGCTTTCCTTCACGCGCAGTTCCTTCACACCCGTCATCACGGTTTTGCCCTCGGCGAAGGAGGCGACAACGGACAGGATCGGATATTCGTCGATCATCGAAGGCGCGCGTTCGGGCGGCACCTCGATCCCTTTCATATCGGGAGAAAAGCGTGCGCGGAGATCGGCCACGGGTTCGCCCCCGGCCTCGCGTTCGTTTTCATAGGTCAGGTCCGCGCCCATCTCCCGGAGGGTTGTGTAGAGCCCCGCGCGCGTCGGGTTGAGGCCGATATTCGGCACGAGGACATCGGAGCCCTCGGTGATGAGTGCTGCACAGACCGGGAAAGCCGCCGAGGACGGGTCGCGCGGGACCACGATGTCCTGGGGGACCAGTTCTGGCTGGCCGCCAAGCGTGATAACGCGGCCTTCGTCCGTGTCCTCGACGCGCACGGTCGCGCCAAAGCCGCCAAGCATGCGTTCGGTGTGGTCGCGGGTGGCCTCTTTCTCGATCACCACGGTTTCGCCGGGGGCATTCAGACCGGCAAGAAGGACCGCGGATTTCACCTGCGCGGACGGGACCGGCGAGGTGTAGCGGACGGGCACGGGGGTTCGGGCGCCCACGACGGTCATCGGGAGCAGTCCCCCATCCCGGCCATAGGCCGTGGCGCCGAACAGGGCGAGCGGGTCGGTGATCCGGCCCATGGGGCGGCCCCGCAAGGAGGCGTCGCCAGTGAATGTCGCCGTGATCGGTGTTGTGGCCATCGCGCCCATGATCAGGCGCACCCCGGTCCCGGCATTGCCACAGTCGATCACATCTTCGGGCTCTGCAAAGCCGCCGGTGCCAACCCCGAACACCGACCAGGCGCCGTCGCCGTGCTCGATCACATCGGCGCCGAAGGCGCGCATGGCGGCGGCGGTGCGCAGGACATCCTCGCCCTCCAGCAGCCCCTGTATCCGGGTTTCTCCGATTGAGAGGGCGCCAAAGATCAGCGCGCGGTGGCTGATCGATTTGTCGCCGGGCACATCGGCAGTGCCCTTAAGCCCCCGGGTCGGGTGCGAGGTCATCGGAATCGCGGGGCCGTGGCCGGACATGGGAAACGCCTTCTCTTCTGGTCCGGTCGCGTCTTAGACGAGGGGCGCGGCAGGGTCCATGCTCCCCCTTTCATCTTGGCCTAAATACTCAAATGGCCGGGTATCTCATGCCCTGAGGAAGGTCAGATAGTGGGGCGTCCGGCCTTCTCGGACCGCCTTCGCCTCGTACCGGGTGCGGTGCCAGTCGGGCCAGGGCGCGCGCCAGTCGGACGGGTGCTCTGCCGTCCAGCGGAACCCGGCCTTTGGGACCTCGACCAGGGCCTGGCGGACATAATCTGGGATGTCTGTCGCGATCCGGAGTTCCGCACCGGTCGCCATCACGCGGGCGAGCGGGTCGAGGTGCTCGGCCGTTACAAAGCGCCGCCGGTGGTGCCTCTTCTTCGG
>CAWUIX010000474.1:0-2398 GCA_963922395.1 uncultured Rhodobacterales bacterium
CGAACACAAGCCGGGGAATATGGCGGTGCTCGTGCAGGCCCCTGTCACAGGCCTGCGCACACTGGAAGACGTGCTGGAGGCGGGTCCCAGCCGGTAGAGCCGTCGATTCGGTTTCTTGTCTGTTAACAGCTGGTTAACAAAGGGCGCCCACGAGAAACCTCGTTGGGCGCCCTGAGCGTTTTGAGGGGGTTACGACCCGCAGACCCGCCATTATTGGGGGGTGGAAATACGCGGATACCGTCCTAGCCGGATCGGGTGGTAGAGTCTTTGTTAATGATTTCTTAACCAAGGCAAATGACGATGATTGGGAAAAACGCGTGGATGCTAGATGTCATCGCCGACCTACGGCAGTTCGCAGAGCTGAATGATCTGCCGCGTCTTGCCCGAGACCTCGATCGTGTCGCAGCGACCGCGCGCAGCGAGATAGCAAGCCCGCTGTCCGTGGTGCGAACGGGGATGCTTTGGGATGAATGCACGGGTCGAACCGCTTCTCGACCGGCTATCGCAGGTGAAGACGCTTGAAGATCTGAACCTGGAAATAGGCGGATTGCGCGACATCCTGGATGTCGATCACGTCGTTTATCATTCGGTCAACAGCACGGGCGAGCAATACGCGGCGCTGACCTATTCCCCTGAATGGGTCGATCGTTACCTGGAAATGGATTACGCCCGGATCGATCCGGTGGTGCAGGGCTGTTACCGGCGGTTTGTCCCGGTCAACTGGAAGTCCCTGGATTGGTCCGGCAAGGTGCAGCGGACCTTTATGAGCGAGGCGGTGGATGCCGGACTGGGCAATCAGGGCGTCTCCGTACCCATTCGTGGACCTTACGGTCAGTTTGCGCTGTTCACGGTGAACGGTCGGGCGGATGACGAAGCCTGGGACGGATACACGCGTGAATATATGCAGGACCTCATTCTGGCCGCGCACTTCGTGAACCATAAGGCGCTGGAGATTGAGCGGGGATCGGATGTGGTTGAGGCCGCAAGCCTGAGCCCGCGTGAAACCGATACGCTTCGCATGCTCGCGATGGGGTTTAGCCGGGCGCAGGCGGCGGACACGCTGTCCATCTCGGAGCACACACTGCGAGCGTATGTTGAAAGCGCGCGCTTCAAGTTGGGCGCGCTCAACACCACACAGGCCGTGGCGCGGGCGATTTCAAGCGGGCTGATCGTCGTTTAATCCGCCCTTTCCCCCCTTCCTGGATCTGTACGAGGCGAACGCCCCGCTTTGGGGATGTTAACCTTCATCCCGGAAACCCCTCACCGACAGTACGTTCGGTGGAGGCGGCATGCTCAGATACCTGTGGTCCGACGATCTTTCGGCCTACCCAAAACTACGGCGCACGATGTTCCAGGACCGCGCGGCACAGTTCGTCGGCAGGTTGGGCTGGGATGTCGGGGTCGACGCAACGGGTGAGGAACGGGATCAGTACGATGCCCTGAACCCGCTCTATGTCATCTGGGAGGACCGGGACGGGCGGCACGGGGGATCGCTTCGGTTCCTGCCGACGGTCGGCCGCACAATGCTGGACGAGCATTTCGCCGGCTTGTCCGGCGGCACGCCAATCCGCGATCCGAGGATTTGGGAGTGCACGCGGTTCTGCCTGTCACCAAGCGCCGACCAACGGGTGGCCCCGGCCCTTATACTGGGCGGTCTTGAGGTCGGCTTGGGCCATGGTCTGACGCAAGCCGTGGGTGTCTTCGATGCGCCGATGATCCGGGTTTACCGGCGCCTTGGATGGGCGCCGGAGCTCCTGGGCACCCAAGGAACCGGGCGCAATGGGATCTCTGCCGGGCTCTGGACCTTTGGGCCTGAACGGCGAGGGATCTTGTTGCGCAAATCGGGGCTGTCGGCAGAAATCTCACGGCACTGGTATCGGCGCGCATTCGAGGGTGTGGAACCCCTGCGGGCTGCGGCCTGATCGGCGCTGGTTCCTCTGGGATGGGCGGCGTATGGTCCGCCCATGTCGCCCAATGCCCTTGCCCTCTCAGACGATCAGGCAGATGCCTTTGACCAGGTGAGCGATGTCCTGCGCGGCGCGGGCATCGACCTGATCGAAGGGCATACGACGCCTCAGGCGGAGGGGCGTGAGAGCGTCCTTGCGGTCCTTGGCAAGGCTGGGACTGGGAAGACGCTGCTTCTTGCCGAGCTGTCTCAGGCGTTGACGGATGCCGGGGTGGAGACGGTTTCGGGCGACTATGAGAGCCGCCGCGCGCGGGAGCGGCGCACCCTTGCGATCCTTGCGCCGACGAACAAGGCAGCGAGCGTGCTCCGTGCACGCGGGGTGCCCGCGACGACCATCCACCGGATCATTTACACCCCGGTTTACGACCCCGAGTATGAGAAGGTCGCCGAATGGCTGGCCGGAGACGGCGAGAAGCCAGAGATCGAAGGGCT
>CAWUIX010000475.1:0-2352 GCA_963922395.1 uncultured Rhodobacterales bacterium
CGGCAGGCCGTCCTCATCGCGCCCTTTGGGCATCAGATCAAGGAGTTGGTAGGCGCCGTTGATCTGATCGAGGCCTCGCGCGTAGGTCGAGTAGCAGTGGTAGATCGCCCCGCTCGCGTCACGTTCGAAGGTGCTAAAGCCCGGCGCTTCAGGTCCTGCGAAGCCTCCTTTGCGGAAGTTGTACTCCTGCGAGCCAGCCTCCAATTCTTCCGGTGTGAAGGTCACATTGAAATCGTGATTAAAGCGCGAGCCAGCACTCGATACCCATCTGATGTTCCATCCCATCCGCGCCCGATAGGCGTCGAGCGTTTCCCAAGGCGCCGACGAGACGATCACTAGAGCCGTGTCACGATGCGCGAGATGCACGTCGATCCCGTTCAGATTGTCGATCCAGAAAGAGCAGCTTGGACACCCCGCCTCCCAATCCGGTCCGTACATGAAATGGTAGATGGCCAGTTGCGAGGCGTCCCCAAAGAGATCGGCCATCCCTATCTCGCGACCGGCCTCCTGAAACTGGTAATGCTCTTCAACCCGCACCTTCGGGAGGGCACGCCGCGCTTCGGCAAGCACGTCCCGTTCTTTCATATGCGCTTTCTCGCGTTCTAATAGCGCGATCCGCTCTTTCCGCCATGCCTCCAGCGTCGCAGTCTCATTCATTGGTTATGTCCTCCTTGTTGAGGAGGGCGCGAGAAGTCCCCGCGCCCCGTCGACTTCATCCCAGATGCTGTGCCAACCGATTGAGGATCGCCCCCCAACCCTTCTCGTGGTTGTCCCGCAACTCTTCGGATTTGAACCGCTCATGGGTCAGCGTTACATCCGTCCCACCGTCTTTCGGTGCGAAGGTCAGCGTTACGGTGCTGTCCTCAAGCGAAAACTCGGACACCCAGGTGAACACCAACCGGTTCGGACGATCGATTTCCTTGTAGGTCCCCCAATGGGGCAGATCGCGTTCTGGCGCCTTCATGATCACCTTGAAACCACCGCCTTCGCGCGGATCATTGGTGACCTCCGGCTCCCGAAAGCCTGGGTCCGGCGTGATGAAGTGGACCAGCGTGGCCGGATCCAGCCAGGCATCAAAAACCCGTTCGGGGGCCGCGGCAATATGTTGAGTAACTCTCAGCGATAGGTCTGTGGTCATTGCAGTGTGACTCTCCAGGACCTCCTGAAGGCGGGTGAGGCGCAACTCCCAGGCAGAGCGGAGTTGCCCAAACCACGCATCGATCAGGCGGGTCGGTTCCATTTCAGCGGCGATCAGATGTTCCCGCCACCGGGTTTCTCGGCTGACAAGACCTGCACGTTCCAGGACCCGGATGTGCTTCGATATTGCGTTCAGGCTCATATCGAAACGCCCCGCAAGATCCGTGACGCGCATCGGTCCCTCCTGCACCAGGATCGTCAAAAGGGCCCGTCGGGTCGGGTCGCTTGCGGCCTTTAGGATTTCCGAAAGCGGATCCGATTCTCGTTCAACCATATGGGTTAATAAACTGGTAAATCCTATCAATCAACCAAAAAGATGAATGACAAGAATTGCGCAAGATCCGGTTCGAGCGTGTGCGTGCTTGGCCCTACAAGACAACGAAAGAACAGGAGATCCCGCATGACAATACAGTTTGAATCCCTCGACCAAGACTTTGTCGCGCGCGTCCGGGCCGGCGGCCCGGATGCCCATGGGCAGCCCGCAGAACGCGCTGTTTCAAGCGGCAGGGGCATTCCCTGCCGGTGCTGCTTGCAGACCGTACCGGAAGGAGAGCCCTATCTTATCCTCGCGGCGCGCCCGTTCCCATCGGCGCAGCCATATGCCGAAACAGGACCGATATTTCTATGTGCCGACGAGTGTACGCCTTGGTCCGGCCCGGGCTTGCCTCCGATCCTGAGGACCTCTCCCGATTACCTTGTGAAGGGATATTCTGCGGATCATCGGATTGTGTACGGAACCGGGCGTATCACGCCGTCAGACGAGATCGAGAATTATGCGTCGGACCTTCTGGAAGACCCGGATATTGCGTTCGTCGATGTCAGATCCGCCCGAAACAACTGCTTTCAGACGCGCTCGCGCCGGACCGACTGACGGAATACGACAAGCCGGTTGTCCGCGGGCATCCCTTGGACCTCCGGCTTGCCAAACCCAAGCTCGGCAGCCTTCTCAGCCACTTCCCGGAGATCCCGGATGCCCCATGCAGGATCCTGTGAACGAAGGCTCTCGTCAAACCGCTGATTGCCGGGACCGGTATGTTCGCCGCCCACCATGAACGGGCCATAGAAGATCAATAGACCGTCATCCCTAAGTGCTTTGGCTGCGCCGCGGAGAATCCCATCCAGAACAGCAATCGGCGCGATGTGGATGACGTTCAT
>CAWUIX010000476.1:0-2329 GCA_963922395.1 uncultured Rhodobacterales bacterium
TATGTGCGTGGCTGCTGGCTCGACATCGGCGCGGGCGGCGTCTGGCTTGGCCTCGTGATCGGTCTGGCGTTGGCGGGATCGCTTCTCAGCTGGCGGTTCTGGGCCCGCGCCTCGGCTCCGGCGGCCTTCGCCACCTGACGGCCCCCTCCTTCATCTTGGGAAAAATACTCAAAAGTCCCTGACCTGATCCGGGACCTCCCGGCTGACCTTAACTGCGCCTATTTGACGGTCCGAAGCCAATCCATCACGGCGCCGCGCACCGACTGGCTGCCCGATCTGCGCGCCTCGTCAATCACTGCTTTAGCATCGTCCAGATCGACCCGGCGCAGAAGCGATTTAACGGGGCCGATGGAGGCGGGGCGCATGGACAGGGCGCGGAGGCCCATGGCGGCGAAGCACACCGCTTCGACAGGGCGGCCCGCATCCTCGCCGCAGTAGCTCACACGAGTGCCAGTCTCACGACAGCGGTTGATGATATGTTCGATGAAGGTCAGGAACGACACGTTCAGGACGTCGTATCGGCGGCGGACGCGCTCGTTCTCACGGTCAGCGGCGAAGAAGAACTGTTTGAGGTCGTTTCCGCCGATCGAGATGAAATCGGTCATCTCAAAGAACTGCCGTGGCGCAAAGGCAAGTGATGGGGTTTCGAGCATTGCGCCGATCTCCACCTTCTCCGGCAAGATGTGGCCGAGTTTGCGTTCACGGTCCAACTCGTCGAGCACGTGCTGGCGCGCGGCGCGGAACTCGTCGAACTGGGCAACGAAGGGGAACATCACGGTCAGGGGGCGTCCTTGGGCGGCGCGGATCAGGGCCTGAAGCTGCATGCGCATGACGCCGGGCTTGTCGAGGCCAAGCCGGATCGCGCGCCAGCCGAGGGCGGGGTTCGGCTCTTCCTCGCGCTTCATGTAAGGCAGGACCTTGTCGGAGCCGATATCGAGGGTGCGGAAGATCACGGGCTTTCCGTCCGCGGCGTCCATCACGCGGGCATAGAGGGCGGCGAGTTCGCCCCGGCGCGGGACGCGGGAGCGGACGAGGAACTGAAGCTCAGTCCGGAAAAGGCCCACGCCTTCAGCCCCCGACGGTTCGAGCGAGGGCAGGTCTGCGATGAGGCCCGCGTTCATCATGAGTTGGACGACAGAGCCGCAGCGCGCCTGTGCCGGCAGATCCCGGAGCGAGGCATAGCGTTTCTGGGCGTCCGCCTGCATCGCGATCTTGTCGCGGAAGGCGGACGAGACGTTGTCGTCGGGGCGGAGGTGCACAAGACCCTGTTCGCCGTCGACCATAATGTGGTCGCCGTTGAGCGCCTCGGTCGTGATGTTGTCGGCGTGGATGATGAGCGGGATGGCCCAGGCGCGGGCGACGATGGCGGCGTGACTGCCAACCGAGCCTTGTTCGAGGACGATGCCCTTGAGGCGCGATCGGCCGTAGTCGAGAAGTTCTGCAGGCCCGATATTGCGTGCAATGAGGATCGGGTTTTCGGGCATTTCGGCCCCGGTTTCGCCGCCCTGGCCCGTGAGGATGCGCAAAAGCCGGTTTGAGAGGTCGTCGAGGTCGGACAGGCGTTCCCGCAGGTAGGCGTCGCCCACTTCCTCCATCCGTGCGCGAGCGGTGGATTGCTCTTTCTCGACGGCGGCCTCTGCGGACAGGCCGCGGGCGATATCCTCTTCCATCCGGCGCATCCAGGACCGGGAGTTGGCGAACATGCGGTAGGCCTCAAGGACGTCGCGTTCCTCCTTGTCAGCCAGATCATCGGTCGATGAGAGCATGTCGTCGACGGAGACGCGTAGTCGTTCCACAGCAGTTTGCAGGCGCGCAAGTTCCTTCTCGGGGTCTTCGCCGATCGGGTTGGTTACGACCACGCGGGGTTCGTGCAGCCAGACCTGACCTTCGGCCACGCCTTCCTGACCGATCCCGCCCCGGAAGAGCGCCGGTTCGGTGTGGCGTGGGGTCATTGCGGCATTGTCCGAGGTGAAGGCGCCGAGTTCGGTCATTTCCGCCAGCACCATGGCCACGACTTCGAGGGCGTAAACCTCGTCCTCGGAAAAGACGCGCGCGGTTTTGGACTGGACCACCAGAACGCCCAGACGTTCACCCAGACGCTGCACGGGGACACCGAGGAAGCTTGAGAAGATCTCTTCGCCGGTTTCCGGCATGTAGCGGAAGCCGCGTTCTGATGGCGCGTCGGCAGAGTT
Organism: uncultured Rhodobacterales bacterium; assembly: GCA_963922395.1. Classification (GTDB taxonomy): domain Bacteria; phylum Pseudomonadota; class Alphaproteobacteria; order Rhodobacterales; family Rhodobacteraceae; genus Ovoidimarina. The sequence continues at coordinate 2,193 of CAWUIX010000476.1, forward strand.
GATCAGCCGACCGCTTTTGGCGACCCGTCCCACGAGCCCTTCACCAAGACGCATCCGAGTTATGTGGACGGCTTCCCTGTTCAGACCCTCAGTTGCGCAGAGTTCCAATGTGTCGCTGTCGCGAAAGAGATAGATCG
>CAWUIX010000477.1:0-2323 GCA_963922395.1 uncultured Rhodobacterales bacterium
TCTCGTTGCCAACAAAAGTCGACAGATGGACGTAGGATCCCTTCTTAAATCTGTATTGAGCCTTTAGCTTCTCGAGGAAGCGGGGGACGCATTGGGCTCCGGGCATGCGATTCATTGGACTTTCCAATGTCCGACAACGCGCGAGGCCATAATAGAGCTGTTCTGTGCTTCTCAGGTACCTACTCGATCAATTGACCGGACGAGATCAGCACGCGGTACAATGGATCGAACACCAGCGTTTTGCACGGTCGCTTCGTCAAAAGACTAGCAAATCCGCCCACATTCAGCATGTTGATCCACTGATTTTTGCGGTAATTTCGCTGTATCACGTTTTCTGGCCCTTGCGCCTCCAGAGCAACCACGGTTGCCCCGCCGAAGTCCGCCTGGGCGTCGCCCGGTGGATGCGCGAGAGGCACGAACACCTCCTTGCGTACCTGGCGGCGGGACCGAACATAGTCGCGCACGGTCGAATAGCCGCCATCGAAACCGCGCTTGTCTCGCAGCCGTTCGAAGATCCGACGCGCCGTGTGGCGCTGCTTCGCTGGTGCCCGCTGATTGTCGTCCAGAATCTGATCGATGAACCCTTCATGATCCGCCAGCTTCGGACGGTGCACCGGCATCTTGCGTCGATATCCTGGCGGCACGGCGCTCGCAACCATCTTTGCAATAGTGCCCCGGTCAATCCCAAACCGACGGGCAGCAGCCCGATGGCTTAGCCCCTCAAGCATCACCGCCGTGCCCACAAGCCGATAGAGTTCCACGCCGTACATCCTCCTGCCTCCGGATCTTTTTGATCCGCAGGCTAGCAGTGGCGGGAATTTACGCCGCCCTCCCGAGAACATCCCGGGCGTCAACGTGGCCGGTTATTGCACCGCCATTCTCAAAACAGGCCGATCTCGGCGACCCAGACGCCTTTCGTCACTTACAACCTCCAGTTTGTCATATCTGACAATCGCAGGAGGCGATGCCAATTGCAATATTCCCCTCATCGACATCGGAAGAGAGACCAAATGGACACCAAACCAAACATGCCACTGCGCCGGGACGTCTTGAAGGCCGGTGGCGCGACCGCGTTGCTCTTGGCAATGCCTGCCGCACTGGCGGCGCAAGAACTCACGGAGAACAAAGGAGACGTAACCATGTCAACGATCGAAACACGCGACGGAACGAAGATCTTCTACAAGGACTGGGGCCCACGCGAGGCACAGCCCATTGTCTTTCACCACGGTTGGCCGCTGAGCGGCGACGATTGGGACAGCCAGATGCTGTTCTTCCTCGCCGCAGGATACCGGGTGATTGCGCATGATCGGCGCGGGCACGGACGGTCTGACCAGACCGACATTGGTCACGACATGGCGACCTATTCGAACGACGTGGTGGACCTTGCAGCAGCGCTTGATCTGAAGAACGCGATCCACATCGGCCACTCGACCGGTGGCGGAGAAGTTGCCGCTTATGTCGCCAAGGCGGAACCGGGACGCGTCGCCAAAGCGGCCCTTCTGGGAGCCATTCCGCCCCTGATGCTGGCGACCGACGCCAATCCCGACGGGGTCCCGTTGGAGGTGTTTGACGGCTTGCGCGCCGGGCTGGCCGCCAACCGGGCCCAGTTCTTTCTCGATGTGCCGTCCGGCCCATTCTACGGCTTCAACCGTGAAGGCGCCGAGGTCAGCCAGGGCTTGATCAACAACTGGTGGCGTCAGGGCATGATGGGAAGCGCCTCGGCCCATTACCAGTGCATCGCCGTTTTCTCGGAAACGGATCAAACCGAAGACCTGAAGGCGATGAATGTGCCGACGCTCGTCATGCACGGCGACGACGATCAGGTTGTACCCATCGGGAACTCGGCCGAGAAAGCGGTCAAGCTTTTGCCCAACGGCGAGCTGAAGGTCTATCCAGGTTTGTCACACGGCTTCTTTGCCACCCATCCTGACCTCGTGAACGCCGATCTCTTGGACTTTGTGCGGAGCTAGGTTGACTTGGATCAGTCATCGGAAACGGAAAGACATAGCAGGCCCGCACACCGCGGGCCTGTTTCTCATAGAGCGGTTATTCGTGCGCCTTGCAGCATCCCGTAGGTTTGGGCTAATTCTGTTCTCCAATTGGCCAATGGCGGCTGCGTTTTCCTGAGCTGATGGGTTTGCCGTTGGGTGACTTCGTTCTTTCTGAGCTCGCTTGCTCTTGATGGGGTCTGCTTGGGTCCGGGCGGCTATGTTGAAATCGCAGTTGGCCGCGTTTGACGCTACCGCTTGCTACAGAATCGACGCCATCACCGGCTCCCTCCCTGGTGCAAACGCTCCCGCTCGGGAGCTTGTTGCGGCCTCCT
>CAWUIX010000478.1:0-2279 GCA_963922395.1 uncultured Rhodobacterales bacterium
CCCCTACATCGGCAGTTGGCCAGTTCAACCACGGGCGCAGCCCAAGTGGTGCAGAGAGCGCGACACTTATTGTTCCCGCCACCAATGCCGGCACCCGAGATGCAGTTCATCAGATGGCGTCTTTGGCCGCACGGGACGGGGTTTCGCGTGCCGACATTGATCAGCTTGAGATCGCGCTGGCCGAGGTTCTGAACAACATCGTCGAGCATGCCTACGAGGACGAGGAAAGCGGGATAATGGAAATCACCGTCGATCTGGAAGCGCCGGGCATGCACTTTGAGATCTGGGATGACGGGAAACCGATGCCCGCAGGTCGCCTTCCAAGGGGCAGCCAGGCCGATCCGGATCGCGCGGGGTTTGAACAGGAAGAAGGGGGATATGGCCTGCACCTCATTCGCCATCTTGCCCGCAAGCTGCGGTATGAACGGGTGGGGACCCGCAATCGCCTCTCGTTCCGAATTTCGCTCGGACAAAGCTGACACTAGCGAAAGCTGGTTTGAGCCGGCTCCGCACCTCGAACCTTGACGCGTACCGGCCGAGACGTGTGGACCACGTCGCCAACCCTTTCGGCAGAATGGCCTGCCAGCGCCCCCGGTTGGACACCTCTGACGATCTCTCTATGTTGCGCGGTCGAACAAGGGGACATCATGCGCGACTTTCATCTGCCCGGACGGTCTACCGTCTTTGCCTCCAATGGAATGGCGGCAACCTCACACCCGCTCGGCGCGAGCGTGGCCATCGACACGCTGAAGGCAGGCGGCAACGCCATGGACGCGGCGATTGCCGGGGCGCTCGTTCTGGGCCTCTGCGAACCACAGATGACCGGCATCGGTGGCGACTGCTTCGTGCTCTTCTCGGTGCCCGGGGAAGATGGCCTTCGCGCAATGAACGGATCCGGCAAAGCACCAGCCGCGCTGGACGCTGCGGACCTTCGCGCGGCAGGTCACGACAAGATGCCCGTGACAGCTGCTCCAGCCATTACAATTCCCGGCGCCGTCGACGCTTTTTGCCGCCTGTCCGACGGCTGGGGTCGCCTTGGCATAGACCGTCTGCTCGCCCCTTCGATTGCTTATGCCGAAGAGGGCGTTCCCGTATCCCCGCGCACAGCCTTCGACTGGAAGATCGCCGAGGATTGGTTGTCGGGCACGGCCAAGGACACCTTTATGGTGAACGGCAAGGCCCCCGCACCCGGCACCCTCTACCGCCACCCGCGCCTTGCCGAGGCCATGCGCATGATCGCGTCGAAGGGCCGTGAAGGCTTCTACGAGGGTCCAGTGTCCGAAGATATGGTCACGACCCTAAAGGCCAACGGCGGTGTCCATACGCTGGACGACTTTGCCCAAACGCAGGCGGACGAGACGTTGCCGATCCAGGGGACCTATGGCGGCGCCACGTTGTTCGAGCACCCGCCGAATGGGCAGGGCCCGGCGGCCATCCTCCTGCTCAACATCCTGTCCCGCTTCGACCTTCAGAAGCTTGACCCGTTCGGGTCGGAACGCGCGCATCTAGAAGCGGAGGCCACGAAACTCGCCTATGACGCCCGCAACCGGTTCATCGCCGACCCCGCGCATACCGGGCGGCTTGACCATTTGCTGGCGGACGAGACGGCCGATCGCCTCGCCGCCCTTATCCGACCCGACCGCGCCATGGAATCTCCCGCGAAACTCAGCGAGGAGGTGCACCGCGATACAATCTACATCACCGTGGTGGATCGGGATCGGATGGCGGTTTCCCTGATCTACTCGATTTTCCGCAAGTTTGGATCAGGGCTCGCCAGCGACACATACGGCATCCTGTTTCACAATCGCGGCGCCGGTTTCACCCTTGAAGAGGGGCACCCGAACGAAGCCAAGGGCGGCAAAAGACCGATGCACACCATCATTCCCGGACTGCTGGATGGAGATGGCTTCCGCATGCCCTTCGGGGTCATGGGAGGCCCCTATCAAGCGGCGGGTCATGCCCGCTACCTGACCAACCTCCTGGACTACGACCTCCCCCCCCAGGCCGCGATCGATGCGCCGCGCTGTTTTGCCTATGACGGTGCGTTGACCGTAGAACGGGGGTATTCGGACAAGGTGCGGGCTGAACTTGAAGAGCTCGGGCACAAGGTGGTTGTACCGCACGAGCCAATCGGTGGCGCACAGGCGATCCGGATCGACCATGAAAGCGGCGTCTTGCAGGGCGCGTCTGACCCGCGCAAGGACGGCTGTGCCCTGGGCTATTAGTTCAGTTGGAAATGAAGCGGGTAATGCCCGTCTTCGAAATCTCCGAACAGATCC
>CAWUIX010000479.1:0-2277 GCA_963922395.1 uncultured Rhodobacterales bacterium
CCTCACGCTCGACATTCTGGACGCGCTCTCGGACGGGCAGGGGACGCAATCCCTTGCCGACCGCATAGACGCGATCCTCTCTCGCGTCGCCTGCCACGGATCGGTCCGCTCAGGCCGGAAGCTGCGACCCGAAGAGATGAACGCCCTCCTCCGCGAAATGGAAGCCACCCCCAACTCCGGACAGTGCAACCACGGGCGGCCCACCTACATCGAACTCAAACTGGCCGACATCGAACGGCTCTTCGGGCGCACATGATCCAGATCGGCACCCTCACCCTCGACCTGAGTGACCCCATCACCCTGATTGCCGTCGGCGGCGTGGCCGTCGCACTCCTGATTGTCGTTCTGCTGGCCATGACACTCGCACGCGCCGGCCGCTCCGCACGCATGGTGGTTCCGCTGGCCCAGCATCTCGATTCCCTCTCGTCGCGGGTCCAGGGTCTGTCCGATGGGCAGGAACGCCTTTCTGGCGGACTAACGCACGTATCCGAGGCGCAGGTGACCGCACAGGCCAATCTTCTGAAGCTGATGGAAACGCGCCTGGCCGAGGTGTCGGGGCGGATGAACGAAAACCTGTCCCAATCCGCCACCCGAACGGCCCGATCCCTTGGTGAGTTGCAGCAGCGGTTGGAGACCATCGACAAAGCCCAGGCCAATATCGAGAAGTTGTCCGGCGACGTTCTGGGCCTGCAGGACATCCTGTCGAATAAACAGACCCGCGGCGCCTTCGGTGAGATTCAGCTCCACGACATCGTCTCAAAAGCGCTGCCCTCCGACAGCTACACTCTGCAAGCGACTCTTTCGAACAATCGCCGCGCGGATTGCCTCATTCACCTTCCTAACCCGCCGGGTCCCATCGTCATCGACTCAAAGTTTCCGCTGGAGGCCTATGAGGCCCTGCGCAACGCTGACACACAGTGGGAGCTGAACGAGGCCGCCAAGGCCATGCGCACCGCCGTGCGCAAACATATCCGGGACATCGCCGAGCGATACATCATCGAAGGCGAAACAGCCGACGGCGCCCTGATGTTCCTGCCGTCCGAGGCCGTCTACGCCGAACTCCACGCAAACTTCCCGGAAATCATTCGCGAGGGGTTTGACCTGCGCGTCTGGACCGTGTCGCCCACCACCTGCATGGCCACCCTGAACACCATGCGCGCCATCCTCAAAGACGCGCGCATGCGCGAGCAATCGGGCGCAATCCGCAAAGAGCTTAAGATGCTCCACGGCGATGTCGAACGCCTGGTCGACCGTGTCGGCAACCTCGACCGACATTTCGGACAGGCCGCGAAAGACATCTCAGAGATCAAGATCTCCGCCGACAAGGCGGGCAAACGCGCCCGCCGGCTCGACAACTTCGATTTCGAAGAACTGGGGGAAGAGGCCGAACCGCAGGTCGTCACCCTCGCACCGAAGTCGGGTTAGGCCAGCTTGGCCTTCACCATTGGACCGACTCGGCCAAAATCCATCTGACCGGTGTACTTCGACTTCAGGGCACCCATGACCTTGCCCATGTCCCGGATGCTTTCGGCCCCGGTCGACCGCACAGCCTTGTCAATGGCCTCGGCGATTTCATCCTCGTCCATCTGCTTCGGCAGGAAATCCTCGATGACCGCGATCTCCTCGCGCTCCTTTTCCGCCAGCTCCAGGCGCCCGCCTTCTTCATAGGCGCGCACGCTGTCCTGGCGCTGCTTCACCATCTTTCCAAGGATCGCAAGGATATCGGCATCGCTCACACCGTCGTCCGAACCTTCGCCCCGCATGGCAATGTCACGATCCTTGATCGCAGCATTGATCAGCCGCAGGGTGGAAAGCCGGGTCTGGTCCTTTGCTTTCATCGCCGATTTAAGCGCCTCGGAGACGCGGGTCCGCATGTCCATCAGAAAAGGGTCTCGTATGTTCCGGGAAGTTGAGCGGTGCATATAGAGGCTCGATCGCCGCGGGGCAAGCCGCCCCCGACTTGACCCCGCGCCAGCCGCCCCATAGACGTCTGGCGATTTGCCTGACCGGAGCCCGCCGATGCCTGCGAAACCCACCGCCTGCCTCGCCCTTGCCGATGGAACTCTGTTTTACGGGATGGGCTTTGGCGCGACGGGACAGACCGAGGCCGAGCTGTGCTTCAACACCGCGATGACCGGGTATCAGGAAATCATGACCGACCCCTCCTATGCGGGTCAGGTCGTGACCTTCACCTTCCCCCATATCGGGAATACCGGCACCAATTCTGAGGATGACGAGACCGCCGACCCGGTCGCGGCCGGCATGGTTGTCAAATGG
>CAWUIX010000480.1:0-2275 GCA_963922395.1 uncultured Rhodobacterales bacterium
GGGCAAGGAAGGCGAGACGCTCACCCTCGACATCGATCCCAGCGCGCACCCGGCCTGGACCGACAGCGCTCGGGCGCTTGTTTTCGGGGGGGGCGCGATTGGGCTGGGTGCGGCTCTAAGCCTGCGCGCCTATGGGATCGCCAATCTTCGGATTGTAGAGCCGAACCCTGTTCGACGCAGCTATCTTGAAAAGACCTGCGGCGAGCAAGTGGTGGCGCCTGACGAGGTCGGCGAGACGCCAGTTGACGTGGTGATCGACGGGGTCGGGATCGCGCCAACCCGTGCGCAGGCCTCTAGCGTCGTTCGTCCTGGCGGCATCATTGTTCATATCGGTCTCGGCAGTGGCGAGGGTGGCCTGGATATCCGGCGTATGACACTCCAGGAAATCACCTTTGTCGGAACCTACACTTACACAGCAGAAGACTTTCGTCAGACTGCAGCAGCTATGTTTGACGGACGCCTCGGACCCCTTGACTGGACCGAAGCGCGTCCCTTAACGGAGGGCGCCGCCGCTTTCGCCGATATTCGGGCGGGGCGGGTTGCCACGCCCAAGATCATACTCAAACCGGACGCCTGAGGAGACGCCCCATGACTGAAATTCCACATCTTCTGGTCCACGAACATGCCGACAATGTCGGTGTCGTTGTGGTGGAGGGGCTCACTGCTGGCACCGACATGCTGTGCTGCGTGACCCATGACAATTCGACCTTCCGGCTGACGGCCAACGCGGATGTTCCGATCGGGCACAAGATCGCGCTGAAGGACCTGAGCAATGGCGACACGGCGATCAAGTATGGCGAGGATATCGGCAAGATCATCGCCGATATCGAAAAGGGCGGCCACGTGCACACCCACAATTGCAAAACGAAGCGCTGGTAGGGAGCACGCAAATGGCATCGAAGTATTCGAATATGACGGTTAAGGCCTTCCGGCGCGAAAACGGACGTGTTGGCGTTCGGAATCACGTCGTGATCTTGCCGGTTGACGATATTTCCAACGCGGCCTGTGAAGCGGTGGCGAACAACGTCAAGGGCACAATGGCCATTCCACATGCCTACGGACGGTTGCAGTTCGGGGAAGATCTCGAGCTCCATTTCCGGACCATGATCGGCACTGGCGCAAACCCCAACGTGGCGGCGGTTGTAGTGATCGGGATCGAGCCGGGCTGGACCAAGCGGATTGCTGACGGCATCCGCGAAACCGGAAAGCCGGTCGCAGAGTTCTCGATCGAGCAGAACGGCGATTTTGAGACGATCCGCGCGGCGAGTTGGAAAGCCAAGGAGTTCGTCCACTGGTCGACCGAACTTCAGCGCGAGGAATGCTCGATCTCCGAACTTTGGGTGTCCACGAAGTGCGGTGAAAGCGACACGACGACTGGTCTCGGATCCTGCCCTACAGTCGGCAATATGTACGACAAGCTTTTGCCGGAGGGGATCACTGGGTTCTTTGGCGAGACATCCGAGATCACGGGCGCCGAACACATCTGCCAGAAGCGGGCGATCAACGAAGAGGTCGGTGAACGTTGGTACAAGATGTGGAAGGCCTACCAAGACGACGTTATCTTTGCCCACCAGACCGACGACCTGTCCGATAGCCAGCCGACAAAGGGCAACATCGAAGGCGGTTTAACGACGATTGAGGAAAAGGCGCTCGGAAACCTCGAGAAGATTGGCCGGACCTCGCAATACATCGACATCCTTGATCCGGCGGAGGCGCCGGCCTCTGGCGCCGGTCTTTACTTCATGGATTCGTCGTCCGCAGCCGCTGAATGCGTGACGCTGATGGCCGCCGGGGGAGCCGTGATCCACACCTTCCCGACAGGGCAAGGTAACGTGGTCGGAAACCCGATTGTTCCGGTAGTCAAGATCACCGCAAACCCGCGTACGGTCCGGACTATGAGCGAGCATGTTGATGTCGATGTATCCGGCATTCTGCGTCGCGAGATGACCATCGATGAGGCAGGGGACGCACTGATCGAGATGATCTGCCGGACGGCCAACGGCCGGAACACGGCTGCGGAGGCTTTGGGGCACCGCGAATTCTCTATGACGAAGCTCTATCGAAGCGCGTAAAGCTTAAGGGCGGTCCGTTTGAGGGCCGCCCCAACTGGAGCGTCGACATGACAGATGCCACCGAAACGATTTCCCTGAACGATGCACGCGCGCTTCTTGCGAGTGCGCTTTTTGCCAATGGCGTTTCAGACGTGGTGGCAAAGTCGGTGGCAAACGCCCTCGTTTCTGCTGAGGCGGAAGGCCAGGTTGGGCATGGGTTCTCG
>CAWUIX010000481.1:0-2265 GCA_963922395.1 uncultured Rhodobacterales bacterium
CATATGCGGCAAAGACGATCCGTGTCCTGTGGCCTCCGCCATGGACGTCTGGTTGTTAAAGTAAAAACGCCCATGAAAGGCCCCTGCCCCCAGCGCCATCTCACGCGCAACACCCGGATCATTGGTGATCACAGAGGCGACGAGGCTACCTCCTCCCCGATTGACCAGTTCGATCGCGTGAGAGAGATCGCGATAGCCCATCACAGTGGATACCGGACCGAAGGCCTCGGTATCATGAATGCGCGCGGCGCTATCCGGATCGGCACAATGAAACAACATCGGCGGAAGAAACGCGCCGTGCTCGGCATCCGCACCCGCCACTTCAAACCGATCCGGGTCCCCCGAAACGCGTTGGGCCTCTCCAGCAATGATCGCGACTTTCTCCAGCACGTCGTTCCGCTGTGCCGCTGAAACCAGCGCACCCATTCGGGTTTCCGCCCGCGCAGGATGGCCGATATCCGTTTTCTCCAACCGCGCGGACAAGGCCGCGATCGCTGCATCAACAACCGTGTCCGGTACCATAATTCGTCGGATGGCCGTACACTTCTGTCCCGCCTTCGCTGTCAACTCACGATGGGCTTCTTTGACAAAGAGATCGAACTCCGGCGTTCCCGGGGCGGCATCGGGCCCGAGCACCGAAGCGTTGAGACTGTCCTGTTCCGCAACGAAACGAACCGAGTTCCGCAACAGGTGATCGGACGAGCGGAGCATATGCGCCGTCTCCGCCGATCCCGTAAAGCTTACAACATCCTGACAATCGAGCTGATCCAGCAGATCCCCAAGGCCGCCGGTTACAAGCTGCAATGCCCCATCAGGAAGAATTCCGCTCTCGACGATCAAGCGGACGCAAGCCTCGGTGACATAACAGGTCGCTGTCGCGGGCTTTACGATTGCGGGCACTCCGGCCAAAAGCGTTGGTGCAAGTTTCTCCAACATTCCCCAGACCGGGAAGTTGAACGCATTGATATGAACCGCAACGCCCTGAAGAGGCGTGCAAATATGCTGACCGACAAACGTGCCAGACCGCGACAGCTGTTCTATCCCGCCGTCGAGATAGATATGTCCATCCGGCATCTCCCGCCGACCTTTCGAGGCGATCACGAAAGCCGTCCCAATACCGCCATCCACGTCAATCTTGCTGTCGGCTAGCGTCGCGCCCGTACGATACGACAGTTGATACAGGTCGTCTTTGCGATCATTCAGGTAGCCCGCAAGCGCCTTAATCATCCGGGCCCGATCATGAAAGGTCATCGCCCTCAGTTTCGGCCCGCCAGTTTCACGAGCAAACGAACGCATTGATCCGAAATCCAACGCGTCGGTACCTGCCTCGGCAAACGCTTCGCCAGTCACCGCATCCGAAATTGACCGTGCGCCCGCACCCGGTGGAACCCATTCACCAAGCGCAAAACTGTGAACCTGCAATTGGGACATATTCGATTTCTACCTTTTGACGGATCGTCAACAAACGGGTCAAACCAAGCAATCGACAATTAGGGCCGCCACTCCACTCCGAGCCTATCGAGCGCCGACGACAGCGATGACTTCCACTTTTCCCGCAAGTCCGCGGACATCTGATGCCGGAGGCCCAGCGAGCGCAAGTGCTCAAAACGCTCTTGCCCCTGCTCGACAAAAACATCCGAAACGCGAGGATACCAATACGCCAAGGACACCTCGATAGATTCTGTCTTTCCGGAACTGACAAGCTCCCCGAGCCCCTGTTCACCTATTCTCGCGTGGCGGCTCTCAACTTCGGAAATCTCACGAAACGCGATTGCCAAGGGCTGATAAGACACGCGCAGCAGGTCAGACATTTGAACCACAACTGCATGCCCCATGACGACATTCATCACCACCGCATCGGTCCATCCCTCCAGGGGAAAGTTAAACACCGAAAGTCGCATATCGTGCTCCGACCGGACAGCATCGCTCGGCGCAGATCTCGGAAGGCGTGCGGACCATGGTTGGCTGTCCGCATAACGCTCTGAATTCGCTCCAAACTCTCCCATCAAACCTAGAACGCGTTCTGCGTTCTGCGTTTTCTCAAGGACAATTCTCGCAGCGGCGATCCGTTCTCTAAGTCCAGGCGCCGCGTTGATGGTATCAGCAAAACCTGCCGCGCCGGCGAGTGAACTGTCCACAAACGTCGCCATGATCTTCAGCACTTCCGCGCGATACCGCGAACCCACGTTTACAGGACTGGTCACGACCCCGCCTTGGGCCAGATACGCCTCCACCGTCATCTGCTCTTCCATCGCTTCCTCCCAG
>CAWUIX010000482.1:0-2243 GCA_963922395.1 uncultured Rhodobacterales bacterium
GGGCTCAAAGCGGTTGCTCGCTACGAGCTTCAGGAAGGTCCGGGAAGCGGACTTGGCTGGCATTAAGTTCTGCGGTGTTTTCGCAGATTGCCACTTTTTGAGATACGTCAATGTTGACAGCACGATGCCTGCCTATGGTCAGAAATCGAAAGCGCAGATACCGACATGCTGTACTCGGTTTTTGATCTTGGCGAGATAGCCAATCGCTTCCGGCGCGCGGAAAAACACCTGGGAGGAGAATATGTTTGAACTCATCATGGTTCCTGTCGATCTGGAACATGAAGAAAGTCTAGGTCGGGCCCTGTCTTGTGCCGCCGACATCGCACGCATTCACAATTCGAAAGTCTGCTACGTCGGAGCAACCATGTCGGCGCCGAACACGTTGAGCCACACGCCAGCGGAATATGAGAAAAAGCTGGCTGGTTTCGCGGAAGGACAAGCAAATCAACATGGGCATACCTCGTCTCACAAGATGATGATCTCGCATGATCCCGTCACCGACATTGACGACGTCCTGCTCAAGGCCGTGAAAGAGACCGGCGCGGATCTTGTTGTGATGGCAACGCACAAACCGGGTATCGGGGATTACATCTGGCCATCCAATGGCGGACGGGTTGCAGCGCATGCCGACGCATCGGTCTTTCTGGTCCGCGGCTAAACCTGCCAATCTAGCCAAATGTCCAGAGTTCTTCGGGAAGCGGATGCTTTTGCGGATATAACCTCCTCGACGGGGTTGAATTTGCCATTCCCCCCGGTACAACACCCGGCGGATACTGGAATGTTCGCTCCGGGCTCAATTCGGTTGTTCGCTGCAGAATCCATCAATGACTGCTTCGGTAGAAGGTGAGCGGCGCCCGTAATTAGTCATCTTGGATGTTGTCCTGCGGAAAGTCTGGTGAGCCTGGGCTTGGGTCCAGCGGATCATCCCAACCCTCCGACAATCTCACATCTCCCACGTCTTCCAGATATGCGCGGTATTGCCTCTGGAGCTTCTCGTACACACCGCGCAGTGTCTCCAGCTTAGCGAGTTCCCCACGGGCATAGTGCCTCTGGGTGACGCCAGTGGGCGTGTGGTTCAGGGCAGTGGCGATATTCCCCAAGTCCACCCCGGCTAGCTCACAATGCTCCGCAAAGGTCCGCCTCAGATCGTGGATGGTCCAGTTCTCGTCAAAGCCAAAATGCTCTCTGGCCCTCTCATGCTTCGTTCTGACTTGTCGATAGGTGTAGTCGAAAATCTTGTCCGTTTCTGAGTTCTCTATCGCTCGCTCAACGATAGCCTTGATCCACCCGTAAGTTGGAATCTTGTGGTCCCGTCTGTTCTTCGTCTCCCTGAAAACCAAGGTACCGTTGCTGGCGCTGTAGTCCGTCTTCTTCAGGTTCAGAGCTTCGTTCAATCGGCAACCTGTCAGGAGGTAAAACATCAGCAACTCGCCAAAGAGGTTAGGGGTACCGTCTTGCTCCTGTGTGGCTTCCACGATCCGCTGTATCTCGTGGCTCCGTAGGAACCTCTCTCGCACAGTGGAAGCTGTAGACACCCCGCTTTCGTTTACGAATTGAGCCACAGGATTGATTGTCAGACCGGAGCTACCAAGGAACGTTCTGAGGGATCGCAGGGCTTTGTTGATGTAGGCGTCGCTCTTGCCTTCGTCTCTCAGCTTTCGATACCTCCCGGCAATCATCTCTTTAGTGATTTGGCTCACGTCCTTCCGTTTCCAGTCGCCAAAGCAGTTGCTCAGTATCTTCTGGTAATCCCGTTTGGTGCTCTCGGCCATGTTCACGCGATTGCTGATATGACGTTCAAGGACAGCCTCTAGTGAGTTCTCGACTGTTGGAGTGGTATCTCTGGGGTCTTCCCCTCGACTGATTTGCAGCAAGATTTCCTGTGCTCTGATCTTCGCATCTTCCAGTGGCGTCAGTCTCGCATTGCCAATCTGCATACGTACATTGTCGCCTTGGGGCATCCGCTTCTCGACAAAGAAGTTGGCCTTGCCAGCGGGAGTAACCTTGATCCCGAATCCGATGATGTTGTTGTCACGAAAGTACTGATTGGCACCAGTGGCTTGCAGTCCATAAATTAAACGCTTGTTGATTCTTGGCATCTGACAGAACCCCTCTTTGCCCCGGGCGGTAGGCTAATGGTAGGCAACTTGAGCCTATCCGTGGGCTTCTGTTCCCGCAAGGGTCTTACAGACGGTCATATAAATATGGGGTTTGATGGTGGGCGACCCTGGAATCGAACCAGG
>CAWUIX010000483.1:0-2243 GCA_963922395.1 uncultured Rhodobacterales bacterium
ACGCGCAGAGCGCCGCCAACGCATCACGTCCAAGGGATTCTTCTTTTACGCCACCGAAACCAGAGCGCTGAATATTAACTGACCGGCGCCCCTCATTGATGCCTCAAGCAGGCCACTAACCCCGGAGATACCTATGGCCCTCACTCTATTTGCAACACGCAAGGACAAGCCTGTTTTGGGGTTTCTCAAAGGCTCGCCATCTGCAACCGTCGCCGCCACGGCCCGTCGACTTTCACGCAATCCAGAGAATTCGGAGAAGCCTGTTTTTCGGACCACCCGCTCCGAACTGGCCAGAAGCGCTTCGCGCTAGATCGGCTTGAACGCCTTTCGCGCCGCGTCAAATTCCAGAAGTGTCCCTTCTCCGATGTCAGTCCAGAGGCCGTGCAATGACAAGTTGCCGGCCTCGACTTCTTTCGCGACGAAGGGAAAGGTCATCAGGTTTTCAAGACTGACAAGCACGGCTTCGTGTTCCAATGCCCGGATTTCGTTGTCCGACTTGCCTTTGATCCGGTCATATCCCGGGCGCAGAATGTCCATCCACCGCCCGACGAAGCTGGTTTGCTCCTCAAGCTCCGGAGCCTGACCCGAGCACATGGCGTGGCACCCGGCGACACCGCCGCAGCTTGAGTGCCCGAGAACGATCAGATGTGCCACATGAAGCGCGGTTACGGCGTATTCAATCGCGGCTGAGGTTCCGTGACGGTCGCCATCGGGGATAAAGGGCGGAACAAGGTTCGCGATATTCCTGTGAATGAAGAACTCACCCGTATCGGCGCCAAAGATGGATGAAGCGTTCACCCGACTGTCGCAACACGAAATGATCATGGCGCGGGGCCGCTGACCTTCCTCGGCGAGACGGCGGTACCATGCCCGGTTTGCGGTGAATGTCGTCGCATTCCAGCCCTTGTAGCGCTGAACCAGATAGGCGGGCAGCGGTTTGGCATGTTCCATCGTCGGGTCCCTCGAGCTTTGCGGCGATTGTCTTAATTCGACTGAAATGCACCGCGTTTTGCCCGGGTTATCAATCAATTCTTTGCCGCATGCAATTATTCGGGCGTCAGTACGAGTGAGCCATGCAGGGGTCGAGATGGCAAGTGTTACCGAGTTGACGCCGGGTGAGGTGGTCTGTCTGGAAACGGATCAGATTGTACGGCTCGCGGATCAGATCGGAGTGGAAGGTGCCGACCACGCGGCCAGCGCATCCGTAGAAGAGATCGTCGAAAGGCTCTGTACGGCGGAAGCCGCCTGGCAGACGGGCGAGTTCGCGCGCCTTGGAGAGGCGTCGCGGGCGCTCGTCGGGATCGCCAGTGAGGTTGGGATGGAAACCCTGTCCCGCGTTGCTAGGGACGTATCGGACATGACATCTCGGCGTGACATGGTTGCCCTCGCCGCTCTGGTCGCGCGTCAGAGTCGAGTGGGCGAGGCGTCTCTTGCTGCTATCTGGATTTTGGGGAGTCAGCGTCTCTGACCCCTTGTCGGTGCGATGGGGGTGAGTAGTCTGGCGCCACCCTAACGAGAGAGACCTGTCTTGACCGCACTGACTTTCGCTCCGCCGACTGCCGATGCCTTGCCGCTCCATCTCCTTACGAAGGAGACCTTCGATAGCTGGTGCGAAACCGCAGAACCGACCAATGTCGCCTGGCTTGAGGCCACCGGTTTTTCGGCGGGTGCTGGGCAGGTTCAACTTCTAGCGGGTCCGGATGGAAACGTCGCTGGAGCCGTTGCCGGTCTGGGAAACGCGACAGATCGGACGAGAACACGGTTTCTGTCGGCGAAGGTTCGCGCCGCGCTGCCCAAAGCAACGTTCAGGATCGCGAGTGAACTTCCGGACGACATCCTGAAAGAAACCGCGCTAGCGTGGCTTCTGGCTGGGTACGGTTTTGGCAGATATCGAGAGGCGAGCGAACCAAAGGCATCTCTCGTGGCGCCCAATGGTATTGAGGCTGAGGCAGTAGAACGGATTGCCGCTGCAGAAGCACTGGTGCGTGATCTCATCAACACGCCTGCGAATGATCTGGGACCAGCCGAACTGGCCTCGGCGGCACAGGAACTCGCCGGTTCCCACGCCGCCTCCATCGAGGTGGTCGAAGGCGATGACCTGCTGGAACGCGGGTTCCCTCTGATCCACACGGTCGGACGTGCGGCCCCGCGCGCGCCTCGTCTCATCGATATAAGGTGGGGGACGTCAGGGCCTCAGATCACTCTGGTCGGAAAGGGCGTATGTTTCGACACCGGTGGTCTCA
>CAWUIX010000484.1:0-2233 GCA_963922395.1 uncultured Rhodobacterales bacterium
TGCCAAAAGTGCCTCTGCAATCGTATGCGTCCGCGGGAAATAGCCGATATCGTAGGAAGTTATCCACATCCCCTGCCATAACAGGCCCCAACCCATCATCCTTTCGCGCGCGAAAGGAGACTGCACCATGTCAAATTATGACACCACGCACTCCCGAAGCCCTAACCGCCCAATCGGCGACCCGCGCGAGGGATCGGGCCTCAGCGTTTGGGTCGTCGGCGGCCTTATGGCCGTTTTCGGCATCATTGGTGTGTTCATGGTCGGGCCCGGCGGCAATAGCGATGGAAATTCCACGCCCATTGTCTTCGAGACTGCACCAGCACCCATTGAGGGCACTGCAAACTAGATCCGAACGGGACGGTCCGGATCGATCCGGCGGGCGTATTTCCGTGCCCGCCGGGGTTCTGGACTTGACCCACCACGCAAACCACATACCTCCCACCTACGACCTGACGGAGAGGACACAATGCAACGACTTCTGCGCCGCATTCCAACCGCGGAACAGCTTGATCGGAACAAACCCAAGATTGCCGGATTCACGGCAGGGCTTGTTGTGCCTATCGTTGCCGTTCTCTTTGTCCACGCGGTCCGTACCGGGGAGGGGCTCTACGAGCCGCCGCGTGAGCCGGTGGTCATCTATCCAAACCTCTGACACTCGGGCCAGCCGCGCCCGCCCCATCCACTTCAAGACGGGGAGCGCGATATGCTGATCCTCCGCTGTCCTTATTGCGGCGTCGAAGCCGATGAGACGGAGCTTTCACCTGGCGGTGAAGCGCATCTGAAGCGCTATGGCCCAGGCTCGTCTGATGACGAATTTGAAGGCTATCTTTTCCATAGGGAAAACCCCAAAGGCGTGCATTTCGAACGCTGGCGCCATGCCTACGGCTGCGGGAAGTGGTTCCACGCCGCGCGGTGCACCCAAACGCTGGAGGTTTTCGGTACCTACCCGGCGCAGACGACAGAACCGCCACAAGAGTTGCGCGATAAGATCAGCGCCAAGCGCCCAGGCTGGAGCTGGAGGACCTTCTCATGATCCGCGTCCACTCGTCTCGCCCTCAAACGCAAGGACACCTGACATGAGCCGGCGTCTTTCCACTGGCGGTCGCCTCATCGACCGTGATCTCCCGATGGAGTTTCGCTTCAACGGCAAGAGGATGACGGGGGTCGCGGGCGATACCCTAGCGTCTGCGCTAATGGCGAATGGGCAGAAGCTCGTGGGACGTTCGTTCAAATACCACCGACCACGTGGCATCGTGGCTTCCGGTGCGGAAGAGCCCAATGCGCTCATGAACCTCGGGACAGGACGCCGACTGGAGCCCAATCAACGCGCCACCACCACGGAGCTGTTCGACGGCCTGACGGCGGCGAGCCAGAACCACTGGCCCAGCCTTGAATTCGATATCGGAGCTGTAAACGCTCAGCTCTCACGGTTCCTGCCTGCAGGCTTCTATTACAAGATGTTCTTGTGGCCTCGGAGCTTTTGGAAGCACGTCTACGAGCCCTTCATCCGGCAGTCCGCGGGCCTCGGGCAGGCCCCCAACGCCCGCGATGCAGACACTTACGAACACATGCACATCCATGTCGACGTTCTGGTCATTGGTGGCGGGATTGCGGGGCTCCAGGCGGCACGGGCGGCTGCGGCGACGGGGGCAGATGTCTTGCTTGTCGAGCAATCGGGCGTTTGGGGCGGTCGCGCGCCGGTGGATGGCGCGACCATTGATGGGCAGGACGCAGATACCTGGGTTGCCAACACTGTTGATACGCTAGAAGGCATGGATAACGTCCGCCTGCGCACGCGAACCATGGGCGCTGGCGTTTATGACCATGGCCATGTTCTCGCCTACGAGCGTCTGAACGATCACGCACCTGAGGCGGACGGCCCTCGCCACCGCCTCTGGAAGATACGTGCCAAACAGGTGGTGACAGCTACGGGCGCAATTGAGCGTCCCCTTTCCTTCGCTGGGAATGACCTGCCGGGCGTCATGCTGGCCTCTGCTGTCCGCGACTATGTGGTGAATTACGGTGTCGCCCCGGGCGACAGGTCCGTCATTGTCACCAACAATGACGATGCTTACCGCACGGCGTTGGCGCTTCACGATGCTGGCCTCTCCGTCAAGGCCGTGGTCGATGCGCGTCCCGCGGCGACGGGCGATCTGCCAGAAGCCGTCCGCGCCGCAGGCATTCGCGTGGAAACCGGAACCGCAATCTACAAGGTCAATGGCGTCGCAAAGGT
>CAWUIX010000485.1:0-2202 GCA_963922395.1 uncultured Rhodobacterales bacterium
GTCCGATGCATCGCCTTGGGGGACCAGGAGCAGAAGGATGTCGCCGGGGCGGACGCGGGTTTTGCGCACCCGGCTGGTGATCTGTTTGCCGTGACGCGAGATCCCCATAAGTACCGTGCGGCGGCGCCAGGAGAGACCGATGGCCTGGGCGGTGCGGCCTGCGATCCGCGCGGTTTCGGGGACGACGACTTCGATGGCTTCGACGCCTGCGTTTTCGGCTTTGAGGTGTTCGAGGGCGTTGGCGTCCGCGAAATCGAGGGAAAGCGTCGATCGGAATTCATCAAGGGCGTCGGGGCGCGCCTCGATGACGATGGCATCGCCCGGAGCGAGGACCGCATTGCGTTGCGTGCCGTAGCGGGTTTTGCCGTCGCGGACGAGGCCGAGGATGGCGACGTCGTTTTCTTCGGCCGTGGTGTAGAGTTCGGAGAGGCGTTTGCCGATCACGGCGGCGCCTTCGGGGACCACCAGTTCCGCGATGTAATCGGCGATGTCGCCCAGTGGGTCGGCCTTCCCTGCCCCGCTGTCGGTTGCGGGGATGAGCCGCCAGCCGATCAGCGCGACGAAGGCGAGGCCCGCGATGGCCGCGACGCCGCCCACGGGGGCGAAGTCGAACATCTTGAAGGGTTCGCCGAGGCTGTCCTCCCGGATCGCGGCGATGATGATGTTGGGCGGGGTGCCGATGAGGGTGATCATCCCGCCGAGGATCGTGGCGAAGGAGAGGGGCATCAGGGTTGCGCCCGGGACGCGGCCCGCCTTTCGCGCGGTCTGGATGTCGACGGGCATCAGGAGGGCGAGTGCCGCCACGTTGTTCATGAAGGCCGAGAGGATGCCGCCAACGCCGCCCATGATGGTGATGTGGGAGCCGGTGCTGCGCGATGGATCGACGAGCGTGCGGGTGATGAGACCCACGGCGCCGGAGCGGACGAGGCCCGCGGAGACCACAAGGACCAACGCCACGACGAGGGTGGCGGGGTGACCGAAGCCCGAGAAGGCCTCTGACGCCGGGACAGGACCCAGAACGACGCCGAGCATGAGTGCGCCGAAGGCCACGAAATCGTACCGGAGGCGCCCCCAGATCAGGAAGGCGAAGACGGTGCCGAACAGGGCGAAGAGGATGATCTGGTCCTGAGTCACTGGGTCTTTTGGTCCTTCCCCTGGCGAAGAGTGCACGCTGGCCGGAGCGCGTCAATCAGTACCCTGTCTGGGCGCCCTTCCCCGCCCCATATTGAAGGGTATGAAGCTTACGCCGCGCAGTCCTTTTTCCTATCGCGACGATCCGGCGGTGCCTGCGTTTGACGACGATGGCCCGCGGACCGTGATGGACGCGTCTTGCGGGCTGTGTGCGCGGGGCGCGCGTTGGATTGCGCGGAATGACACGGAAGGTGCGTTTCGGATTATTCCGATGCAGTCTGAGTTGGGGGCGGCCCTACTGACGCATTACGGGCTCGATCCGGAGGATCCGGTGTCCTGGCTCTATCTGGATGAGGGGGTCGCCTATACCTCGCTCGATGCGATCATCCGGGTTGGGGTGCGGTTGGGCGGCATGTCCAGCCTGCTCAAAGGGTTGGCCTGGGTTCCGCGCCCGGTTCAGGATGCCGCCTACAGGGTGATTGCCCGGAACCGGTACCGGCTGTCGCGGCGCGTGGATCTGTGCGCGTTGCCGGAGCCCGCGATCCAGAAGCGGTTGCTGTCGTGAAGGTCCTGATCCTTGGCGGGTATGGGGTGTTTGGCGGGCGGCTCGCCCGGTTTCTGGTGGAAGACGGGCATGAGGTGATCGTCGCCGGGCGGGATGAGGCGCGGGCCCGGGCGTTTGCGGGCGAGATTGGTGCGGCGGCGTTGGCGGTGGATGGGCGCGATAAGGAGGCGTTTCAGGCCGCCTTATCCGAGTTGGAGCCGGATGTTCTGGTCGATGCGGCGGGTCCGTTTCAGGCCTATGGCGGGGCGTCGGACGTGGCGGTTCGGGTGGCCATCGAGCGGGGCATCCATTACCTCGATTTGTCGGATGATGCGGGGTTTACGGCAGGGATCGGTGCGTTTGATGAAGACGCGCGGTCGGCCGGATGCGTGGTGCTTTCGGGGCTGTCGTCAGTTCCGGCGCTGTCCTCCGCGGCGGCGCAATGGGGGGCGGACGGGTTGTCGGATGTTACCTTGATCTCTTCGGTCATCTTGCCGGGCAATCGGGCGCCGCGGGGACGTTCGGTG
>CAWUIX010000486.1:0-2201 GCA_963922395.1 uncultured Rhodobacterales bacterium
CCAGGCACGCGTCGCGGCAGTGGCCGAAGCCCGCCGGAAGGCCGAGCTTCTGGCGGATGCCGCCGGCGTTACTCTAGGCCCGCTTCTGACCATCGACGAAGCCGACGTTGGAAACCGCCCGCCCGTGATGATGGAAATGGCCGAAATGAGGATGGCGGCCTCCGATGCGGTTCCGGTGGCCGCTGGAGAGCTGACGATGTCGGCTCGGGTGCGGCTGGTTTATGAGATTGGGGAGTAGGTCGAGCCCTGCCCGGCAGGGCCGCGCCCTTTTAGTCCGGACCAGCTCGGGGCGACCTTGTAAATCGGAGTAAGGCGGCCCGTTCGTTTTGCGGACAAACCGGCCATTTAGAAGCGCACTCTAACGGCCGGTTTTTGCTGTTTAGTCAAGCTCGGGGCGATCAATCGCTTCTGTGCTGATCCAGCAATGTGCCCAACCGCGATCTTGGTCTAAGTCCCTCGAGTAATCGCAGATGCTTCTTCGGCGACCGGGATCGCCGTGATCACGAGGTCTTTCAGAAATGGCTCTGCAGCGACTGTTGCAATGGCGGCAGAGCCCATGAACTCATCCATCGATGCCTTGTTTTCCCACAGATAGAAGCTCGCGAATTCGCCATTGTCAAAGTCGGCCATCCAGGTTTTTCGGATCAAGCCCGGCACTTTTGAAATCGCCGCGGCGTACGGATCGACGAACTTAGCCTCGTACTCACTTGCCTTCATATCCAACACGTACCGAAAGATTTGAGCGTAGCGCATGGTCATCTCCTTTTGATGAGTTCGACCGCACGCTAAATCAAATATCTTCCTTGTTATAGTACGCACCTTTCAGTAACATTTGGAGATGTTTTTACCTGCAAACCCGTACAATATGGACTGCCCTTCGCGCGAGTTGCTCGACCTCATTGGCGGCAAATGGGCGATCTTGATCCTGTGTTGTCTTCAGCAAGGTCCCGTTCGGAGCGGAGAACTAAAGCGCGCTGTCGGCGGTATCTCTCAAAAGATGCTTACACAGACATTGCGAGAACTAGAGCGCAACGGCCTTGTACACCGGGTCAGCCATCCAGAAGTTCCGCCACGCGTTGAATACAGTTTGACCACATTGGGGACTTCCTTGAGCGGTGTCGCACGCGAACTCGAACAATGGTTGGTCGAACACTACAGCGCGATCCTAAGTCATCGGGAAAAACACGCGGTTTCCTCTTAAGGGTATGCCTGGGCTGCTACCTCGCCCGCATTGCCGACATTTGTTCATCTGGCAGCAACGGTAGGTTTGGGCTCAAACCCGACATCACGCAAAGTACCGTATCTTAGCGATTGTTTTGTGCTGCGCCCCTTGCTTCCGGGCAAAGGTGGCAGAGGGCCGACGTCTGCCGCTTGAGGCGTCCGAGACCGCTGGCGTCACTGACAGACCATATGCACAAATTGAGTCCGCACCCCAAAGAAATCCTTGGGTGAACCTGACGACGCTCCCCTTCGCCTCACCTTTCCTGACCTGCAATTCCCCAGGCAGGTCCCGCTCGACCCGCGAGAGAGCAACCCCTCCGGACCATCAAAATACACCGCCAAACGGATCATATCGTTAGACAGGTGCTGATACGATGTGCAAGGGTCCGAAAATAGAACAAAAAATATGCAGCCACCAAGAGGGAAACATGACAGATACCAAGACGAATAAGATGCTCGACCCGGACCCGAGGGTCTGGGATTTCGAGACGGAATACGAGCTGGGACAGGACAACATCCGCCCGCTCGGACTTGATATTCACAACCCAGTTTTCATCGTCTCCGGCCTTTTAATCGTGGGCTTCGTCATCGCGGCCCTGGCCAATCAGGAGGCGGCTGCGTCCTTCTTTGGCTGGTTGCGGCCGTGGCTGACCAGCACGTTCGACTGGTTCCTGGTGCTTTCGGTGAATGCGATCACGCTCTTCTGCCTTGCCCTGATCATTTTGCCGGTCGGCAAAGTCAGAATCGGGGGCAAGGACGCAAAGCCCGATTATTCCTATGCGGGCTGGATCGCGATGATGTTCGCGGCCGGGATCGGCATTGGCCTTCTGTTCTTCGGTGTGATGGAGCCCGTCTATTACAACTTCGCAGAAAGCGGGAATGCGCGGCCCCTCAACATCGACATCACCCAGCCCGGCAACGAGTATATCGGGATCGTCGGAACCATCCACCACTGGGGGCTTGAGGGCTGGGCGGTCTAC
>CAWUIX010000487.1:0-2162 GCA_963922395.1 uncultured Rhodobacterales bacterium
CTAAGGAGGTCGCGGAAGAAAAGGCCCAGCAAGCAACCGAAATGGGAATGATGGAGGGCTACCCCCTGTCGTTCACGACCGAGCGGGAAGAATAACGGTTACTGGCCGTAAAGCTCTGCCTCCGCCCCCAGATATCCGTTCCACGCAAACCAATAGGCCACATGACCGGCGACACGCTCCGCCCGGCGCCCGTCATCGGCCAGAAGCGCGTCTTCGGTGGCCGTCCAAGCTACTCCGCCTGCCGTCAGATCGGATCCGAACTCCAGATCACCGCGATCATAGGCGCGGACCGTCCGGCCCGCCGCGTCCCCGATCAGGACGACATTCTGAAAACCGACCTGATCGTTGATCACACGAACTCCACCGAAGGCCGTCAAGGGCCACGCCTTCGCACCACCGGGCGCCCGGATGCCAAACACATAATCCTTCTGACGCAATGCCCGCTCATCCACCTGCGCGGGGAACATGAGGTCATCAGAGGCAAAGTAGTCCTTGTACACGACGCCGGACCCGTAATCGCGCAGAAACCCGGGCTCGACCGTGATCACCTTGGTCTCAGGATTGGCCGTGCGCCAGCTTTCCCATTCGGTGATCACAACGGGGCGCTGCTTCAGCTCAATCCCACTGTCGACCAGCGCCCCCGATACAGGTTTCCCCGTAAACTGGTTCCAGAGCGAATGCGTCTCACGATCGAACATCAGCTTGTTCGAGCGATAGAGGAACCCCGAGCTCCCGAAGATCAGCGGGTCGGCACGGCCCTCCAACCCCGTCTCAAAAAGGATCCCGGCGCCGCACAATGTGCAGTAGGCCAGCGCCACCGGCACGCCGCCAATCACCTCATTAAACATCTCATGCCAGCCCATGATGCGTAACGGATAGGCCCGGACGTCCCCGTTGATCGCCACCCCAAAGACCAGGTCATCGGGCTGCAGGTAATCGGCCTCAGACGCAGACAGCAGTCGCGGATAATCAAGCGAAGGGATGCCGTCCTTGCGCACACCGCCCCAGGTCAGTTCCTCAAAGCGGATCTTCATCGCGCCCGGAGCGATATGCTCAGGATCGAGAAACACGTCAAAGGCCGGGTCGATCCGCAGAAGAAGCTCGCGTTTGAAGATGTAATAGGCGGGATGCGAGATCACCTCGGGATGCGCCTCCTGCCAGAGCATCCAGTCGAACCAGCCCGACCGTTCTTCTCCTGTTAAGAGCTGCAGCACTTGGTCGAAATTCGTGGCAGGCGCGCGCGAAAACCGCATCGCAAAGATCAATCCCAGGACAAGATCTGTCCCGCCCCGCCGCACGATGAAGTTGAGCGCCGAAAAGAACGCGTCTGGCTCCTGCCCAAGCAAGGCTGCGAGCACGAGGTCGATGGATGGCTCCTGAGACTGCGCCAGCGCCGGTTGCCCCAGAAGGACGGCACTTCCGGCGACAAATCCCCTACGCGAAATCTCCATCGCACACCCTCCGCTTCCATTCAGGCACAGACTGGTCGATGTTTCCCGAACTTGCATATCACGACCCGGTCAGGTCACCGGAACGTGATTTCCACTTTTCTTTCCAAAAGTATCCCGGGGAGCGCGAGGGGCAGCGCCCCTCGCCCGGGGCAACCGCCACCGGCGGGCGCAACCCTTCAGGGAATATGCCGCAAACGCTTAAATAGGCTCGAGGTGTCCCAACGCCCCCCGCCCATATTCTGCACATCTTTGTAGAACTGATCCACCAAGGCGGTGACCGGCAGGCTGGCCCCGTTTTCCTCAGCGGTGCGCAGACAGATGTCGAGGTCCTTTCGCATCCAGTCCACCGCAAATCCGTGGTCGAAATGATCGTCCGCCATGGTCTTATAGCGGTTGGTCATCTGCCAGGATCCAGCCGCCCCCTGGCTGATCACCTCAACAACCGCCTTGATATCAAGGCCTGCCTTCTCTCCGAAATAGAGCCCTTCCGACAGGCCCTGAAGAAGACCTGCAATACAGATCTGATTGACCATCTTCGTGAGCTGACCCGCACCGCTCTCGCCCAGGCGTTTACAGGCCTTGGCATAGACCTGCATCACAGGTTCGGCGCGGTCATAGATATCCTCATCGCCGCCACACATGATGCCAAGCTGGCCATTTTCCGCACCGGCCTGCCCACCCGAAACGGGCGCATCCACAAAGCTGATCTGC
>CAWUIX010000488.1:0-2147 GCA_963922395.1 uncultured Rhodobacterales bacterium
ATGCCTGCGTAGCCATGGCTCATCCATTAGTACGAACTAGCGTCCCGAGGGCCTCGTCTTTTTTCTCTCATTGCCCAATTTGATGCCTCGGCTTTTACCGGCCAGAGGAATCTTCGGGCCGTGTCTCAGGAAACACGTACTCCAGAAAAACCAGGTAGGGCGCGAACTCTTCCGGATTGGCGTTCTCAGGATATCGCGGGATGTATCGAAACCCGTAGCGTTCATACATCGATAACATCGGCCGGTTGCCTTTCACGGTGTCCGCATAAACCGACTGGCACCCCATCTGTCTCGCCTCGTCCAACCGTATCTCGAACAACTTCCGTCCCAGCCCCTGCCCCTGCGCTTCGGGATGCACGAACATTCGCTTCATTTCGACTGCATCCTCCCGGATCTTTCGCAAGGCTCCGCACCCTATGAGCCGGCCATCGTTGTCCCGGGCCAGCGCAAGGCGACCGTCAGGGGGAAGCATTTCGTCCAGATGGTCAATCGAGCTTTGCACCAGGTCTTCTGGCGCAAGGACCGGCCCACCCGCCGCCTCGAACGACACCAGAACCGTACGGTAGTATTCCAGAAGGAGTGCTTCGAACGCTCTGGTATCCGTAAGCTCCGGAACAAATGACAGGTTTACATCCATGGCGTAGATCCCTCTCTCCCTGTCGTCCACCATCCTACCGGAGCGGCTTTCGGTCAACGTGCCCCCCGCAGCGCGGGCCGCGAGGGGCAGAGACGCATCAGAGCGCCTTTCGGAAGGTGACCTTGTCATCCCCCGCCGCCCAGAAGTCGCGAATGCGCGCCTCCTCGTCATAGCCGCACTTGGCGTAGAACTGGCGCGTCAGGGCAAAGTCCTCTGTCCCAGAGGTATCGACGATCAAAAGGCGCTGGCCCTCGGATCGCAATTTCTCTTCGACGGCCACGACCAGTGCCGATCCCAGGCGTTGGCCTTGCACGTCCGGCCGCACGGCAAGGGCGAGCATGTTCCACGCCCCATCGGCCATCTCTTCCGGCACCGTGTAGCACAGGCCAACGGCGGACCCGTCGTATTCGCAGGTCAGCCAGAATCCCGCGCTGTCCCCGGAAAGGGTTACGGACAGCATGTCTGGCAACATCTCACTCGGGAACAGCCCGGTCTGGTCCACGACCTCCTGCAAACTGGGCACGTCTCCCGTGGTGGTTGGGCGGATTATCGGTTTCATCATTGGTGTATCTCTTGAGTTTATGTCGAACGACCGCACTCCCCGCCCAAGGCTGGGGAGGCGTAAGGTTCAGATCGGTCCCATCAGGTGGACCTCAGCGGCGGACCGCAATCGTTGACATAAAATCTCCATCGCCCGGTGTCGTCCGGGGCGTGCTTTGACCGGTAAAGGGAAAGGGCGATCCGTACAAGGCACGAGGACGTGTTCGATCACCAAAAAAGAAGAAGGGCGCCCTGATCCATCTACAATACCGGATCGGGGCGCCCAATCTGAGACCTGTGGGACAATCAGGTCGCTATACTAAACGTTGAAACCCTTTGGGACACACGCGGGCTTCTACTCGTTACTTTCACACTTCGCTTGCTACCAAACACACACAGCAACTCGCTACGAACACCAACAGTATTACTCGAACTAATATGGTATTAGTATGAATTACGTCACATTTGATAGGGTTATTTCGAGGCAGATTGTGGACAGTGCGTTTCGTCCTGCCGTTCGCCAGCCCTGAAAGGCGCTTAAACAGCAAACAGTCCGCAAGGATTCCCCGACCTTGTTGCCCGGTCACAGCCTATTCGGCATGGAATGAGAGGCAGTTCACACTAGGCCCGGAAATTTCCCCCTCTCACGACGGTTCTTGCCCCGATTCTGTCCAGATTCCCCCCGATCTTTGGGATCACACACACCAGACACACAAATCACGAGTTACGACCATGACCTTCAAGATCAAACAGACCACCCGTTCGAGCGACATCATCGAAGCCCGCTTTCGCCGGCTCGCCAAAGAGCTCCGCGTGGCCCGTCCCGCCGTCGCCTGCCTCTTCGTGAAAAGAGGTGTTGCAGCCGCCGCATAAGCCGGCCTGCCCCTTGTAACCGCGCGCGAACGCCTTTCGCCTTGGCCAGAATGCGCGCCCTGTTGAACAGTTAATTGGTTTGAGCGCAGGATTATGG
>CAWUIX010000489.1:0-2093 GCA_963922395.1 uncultured Rhodobacterales bacterium
GCAGGATGCCGTTCTTGAAGCAGTTGTTGTAGAAAATGTCCGCAAAAGACGGGGCAATCACGCAGCGGATGCCAAAGTCCAGAAGGGCCCAGGGCGCATGTTCGCGGGAAGATCCGCAGCCGAAATTGTCACCAGCGACAAGGATCTGCGCCTCGCGGTATTGCGGTTTGTTGAGGACGAAATCCTCGATCTCGCTGCCGTCATCCGCATACCGCATCTCGTCGAAGAGGTTCACGCCAAGGCCTGAGCGCTTGATCGTTTTCAGGAACTGCTTGGGGATGATCATGTCGGTGTCGACATTGATCAAAGGCAAGGGTGCAGCGATCCCGGTCAGGGTGGTGAACTTGTCCATGGCGAGGCTCCGTACGGGCGGTTTACCGGGGTCATTAGCGGCTCCGGAGGACAGGCACAACCTGTACACAGGCCGTACACAGCGCGTACACCAAAGCGGCCGAATTCGTTAATCCGGATTAACTTAACGCAAAGAATGTAAGGTGAGGCGACCTATGCGGCCGCGCGTTTGCGCCGCGACCGTACAAAGGTCAGACCGCCCAATCCCGCGAGCATCAGCGTGACAGAGGCCGGGAGGGGGACCGGTGTCAGGTTCCGGAGTTCGGTGACCAGCTCGACGGAGTTTGACATGGTTTCCGTGGAGTAGAAGACGAGCGATTCACCATCTTCTAAGCCGAAGCCCAGGACGTCGAAAACATACTCGGAGTCGTCGATGAAGAACGTATCGGACTTCTCGAGATCGAGAGACACAGTTATGACGTCAGCACAGCCGAATTCATTCAAGCCCTGAGCGTTCAATTCACCATTTCCAGGGTCGCAAACTTCTGTCGGATCCGGGTCGCTTGAAAGTGGTCGGTTCGGGGTTTCCAGATGTTCGAACGTGTACACGGTCACGATCGGATCTATGAACCCTTCGATGTGCGTGGTGATCAGCAGTTCGGCGGACTCGAACGATACCGAAGTTACGGGTTCGTTTAAGTGAGTGAACTCACCGATCGAGAACGCCTCGCCTTCTCCGACGGTAACAGGAAGATCCGTGGTGACATCGAAGTCATAACCTGCGCGGGAGTTAAACAGGAAGATACCACCCCAGCGAAGGTTCCCGTCCCCGTTCTCAAAAACGCCGGGATCGTCCGTTTCCCAGTCGAAGGATACTGAATCAATTGTCAGCGTGACCGCGCCCGCGGATGTCGCGGCCAGAGCCATGAAAGTCGCGGCTGCCAGTGTTCTGAACATCGTCACGCACCCCAAGCAACAATACGCTTCCGACCACTCTGTGAGCGGCCAGAATTCCCCCAGTCATTTGTCGACGAACCCCCAGGCTCTCTCGCGCGGATGACACACACTCCCGCAAGCGACAGCTAAGAGTGCCCGAAAATGGCCTTTCGGTCAACGGTTTAGGGTGGGGTGAGGGGCACCTAACGCCCCTCTTTGTCTCTCGTTTGGCACCAATAACGGCCTGACCCGTCAGACTATTTCGCGGACATCCGTCAGTTTGCCCGTGACAGCGGCTGCCGCTGCCATGGCGGGGGACATCAAGTGTGTCCGGCCGCCGCGGCCCTGGCGGCCTTCGAAATTCCGGTTCGACGTCGCAGCACAGCGTTCGCCCGGAGACAGCTGATCGGGGTTCATCGCAAGGCACATGGAGCATCCCGCAAGGCGCCATTCGAATCCGGCCTCCTTAAAGATGTCTGCGAGCCCTTCCTCCTCGGCCTGAAGGCGCACGAGGCCCGAGCCGGGCACGACCATGGCGCGAAGACCGTCTTTGATCTTCTTGCCTTTCAGGATCGAGGCGGCGGCGCGCAGATCTTCGATCCGGCCATTGGTGCAGGAGCCGATGAATACCGTATCGATCTCGATATCAGACAGCTTGGTGCCTGGGGTGAGCCCCATGTATTCAAGCGACCGTTTTGCGGCTTCGACCTTGCCGCCTTCGAAGTTCTCGGGCGCCGGGACGACGTCTGTGATGGGCAACACATCTTCGGGCGAGGTGCCCCAGGTCACGACGGGCGCGATGTCTTCGCCGCGGATGGTGATGACCTTGTCCCACTGCGCGTCGTCGTCGGAGTAGAGTGTCTTCC
>CAWUIX010000490.1:0-2093 GCA_963922395.1 uncultured Rhodobacterales bacterium
AGTTAAATCAGAGAGAATGTAACTCTCCATCTGGAAATGGCGTGACCAGGGAGCTTCCGTGGCATTGACGTAAAAACCAGCGCCCTGTCCCAGATCATAAGCCTCATCATCTGGCACGCCATCACCGCGTGGGCTTGTATCCGGAAAGACCAGCGCAATGCCATGGTCGGCTGCGAAAGCCTGCGCCCCGGCTTTGATCATCGCGTTTTCATGGGTGCAGGTGAGGCCGGACAGATACCACAGAAGCGGGACGGGGCCATCCTTGGCCTCTTCGGGCAAAAAGAGTCCGAATGTCATGGTTGTACCGGTGGATGGGGCCTCGTGCGAGTAAACTCCTTGGAGTCCACTAAAGCACTTGTTCTCCGAGAGCGTTTCCATGGGTCTACCTACGATTTTGGATGATCAGATTATGGCGATGACAGCTGCGACTGTCACAACAGAAACAGCGGTTGAAATGAGGATTGAAGCCGACACGCGTTGCGGCGCAACCATGTAGTGCTGTGCAAGGATGTAGACGTTGCCCGCAACAGGAAGGGCGGCGGCTGCTATCATGACGCCCGCAGCAAATGGTTCCACCGGCCAGATAAGAAGCGCGGCAACCGCCACAGCGGCCGGGTGAAGCACGAGCTTGGCAAAGGAAAGCCATGCCGCCGCGGACAGGCGTTCTGCCGATTTGCTGGCAAGACTGGCGCCAATCGCGAAAAGGGCTCCCGGGGTTGCTGCTGCGCCAAGGATGGTCAGGAACTCATCGATTGGTTGCGGCATCGGCAGGGACCAGGTTGACCAGACCAGCCCGAGAGTAATTGAGACGATCATGGGGTTTTTCAACAGTCCCAGGCCTACGGTTCGGAAGATCGCCGGGCTCATCCGACCGTCCTGCGATCCGGTAATGAGAATGACGATGAGACTGCCGAAAAAGATGAGATCGACGGCAAGAACGATGATGACAGGGCCGATCGCCTCGGGGCCGAGGAGCAACGACAACATCGGTACGCCCAGGAATCCGACGTTGCCAATAACAGAGCACTGCGCCTCGACGGCGCCTTCGGCGACGGAAAGTCGCCGTATCATCGCGACGCCGGTCGCTATGAGATAAACGAACAGCGTCGCGGCGAAATAAGCGGAGACGAAAGTCCAGTCTAAGACCTCCGATAACTCCAAGGTCGCCGAGAACCGGAAAAGCATCGCCGAGAGTGCGAAATAAAAGACGAACTTCGTGAGATAGGCTGTTGCTTCTTCGGAGAAAAACTTTGTTCGTCCGGCCCAGTATCCGAGGCCGATAATGGCAAAGAATGGTAGAGTTTTCAGGAAGATTTCCCACATGCGCCGCGCCTATCACGGACACAGCAGCGGAGCGAGACGAAAAAAAAGGCCCGGCGCAAGGCCGGGCCAGTCCAACAGGGAGGTAGAAGACAGTGCAGCAGCACTGCGTTCAAGCCGCATGTAGGTTGCGCACGGCGCCCAATCAAGAATTATGTGACCAATTCTTGGGCAAACCCGCCATGCAATTGATGCATAGCTTAGCGGTTCAGGAACCGCTTTCTGCTTTCAGTCGCTTCCGTTGCGCGATGATCTCTTCGGTGACGAAATCTCTGAAGGCCGCGATGCGACGGGATTGTCGTAACTCCTCCGGATAGGCAAGGAATACCGGGACTTCGCCCGACTCGACGTCCGGCAGAACACGAACGATGTTCGGTACGTCCTCGGTCACGTAATTCGGTAGTACGCCTATCCCGAGGTCTGATCCGACAGCCTGCAGCACGCCAAAGTAGTTATTCACTGTCAACGTCGAGGATATGTCATAGGTCAGGAGTTCCTTGACCAATGCGGCACCTGCCGAGACCTGCGTGGCAGCCACGTTCTGACAAATGAGCCGGTGTTTCGACAACTCTTCTCGCGTGGTTGGGGTGCCGCGTGCCTCGAGATATGCCGGTGTTGCATATAGCCTCATGTGGACGGTCATTAGTCTCCGGCGAATGAGATCCGCCTGGCTTGGTTCCTTCATGCGAATGGCCACATCCGCTTCGCGCATCGGGAGGTCCAGCACGCGTTCTTCAAGCATCAGGTCTATGTTCAGTTCCGGGTACTTTTCG
>CAWUIX010000491.1:0-2085 GCA_963922395.1 uncultured Rhodobacterales bacterium
CGAAGATGAGTGTTGCAGATACTATGACTGCTACTCGGTTTTCTGAATCGGCGCCGGAGGCCTGCGATGCGTAATCTGACGAAAAGCGCTGCCGTCGTTTTGATGTTCACACTCGCCGCTTGTGGCAGTGGCGGTTCGACGGGAGCAGTCCAGAAAGCCTGCGCCGATCATACAAACGTTCCAAGTGAGGTTTGCCAGTGCATTGGCAAAAAAGCAGGGGCCTTATCAAAAGCCCAGCGCGACTTCGTGGCCGCGACCATCGCTGGAGATCGCGACGATCCGGTCGATGCCGTAGGTGCGGTTTTCGGCGCTGAGGATTGCGGTGGCGCGGCCTTCGGCGAGATCGTCGCCGAGTTCTGCGGCGTCAAAGCAGTCGAACCAGCCGGGCGCGTTGAGCGGGACGGCGTCTGGTGCGGGGCGGGCCAGCGCCTGCAGTGCGGCTGGATCGACGATCTCAAAGCAAGCGCGGAAGCGGATGGGGGAACTGTCCGCAGTGATCGCGTCGAAGGCCACGGTGTCGAGTGGCTGTGGGCCTTCTTCCGTTTCGATGGTCATGGCGGCGTCTTCGGCGCTGACCGGCCGATAGAAGGCGTAAACCTGCAGCCAGTACATGAGCGCGCCGAGGACGGCGGCACTTCCGACGAGGATCAGGCCAAGGGTGCGTCCTTGCATGGCTCAGATCCAGTCCAGGTAGACGTGGGAGCTTTGATAGCGCTCCGCAAATGCGGCCCGCAGTGCGCGAAACCGGGGTCTCAGATCGCGGAACTTGCGCTCATGTGTTTCTGCGACGACGAAGCCGATCTGGTTCAGGAGGTCGCGCCTGTCGAGCTCCTCCAGAAGGTCAAGTTCGGCGCCTTCGATGTCCATCTTTAGAAATGCGATCTCAGACGACCCGGTGAGGTGCTGTTCCAGCCAGGCGGGGAAGTCGATCATCTCGACATCCACCGCGTTTGACTGGGTCGCATCAATGCCGCGACCCCCTTCGAGGATCGTGCTTTTGACAGAGGCACCTCGGGGCCGCTCTTCAAAATTCCCGGCCCGTCGGAGTGTTATTGTTCCGTTCCGTGTGCTGGCCGCCGCGTTCAGGAGCGTCACGTTCTCGACGCCTCCGAAGGATTTGCTGAGGCGGCCGAAGGCGTAAGGATCCGGTTCGAAGGCAAAGACGGTGGCGCCGGTTTTGGCGAGTTGCTCGGTGACCGTTCCCACGTTGGCGCCAAGGTCAATGGCGATCTGGTCGGGTCGCAGCATCGCGCAGACACCGTCGAGGAGCCCGCGCGCGTGGGCCGCGCGCAGGTTGCGCTTTTCCCGGCGCTGCATCTTTTCAAGGGTCTTCAGCGCGTCGCTTTCGGAGATATCCGTCACCCGGCGATCTCTACGACCGCATCAGCGCAGCGTTTCGCCAACGCGCGGACGCGGCCGATATAGGCCTGGCGTTCGGTGACGGAGATCACGCCGCGAGCGTCGAGGAGGTTGAAGATATGGCTGGCCTTGATGCACTGGTCATAGGCCGGGTGGGCCATGATGATGCGGCGGCCGGTTTTCGGGTCGTTCGCAGGTTCGTTCAGGATCCGGTCGCATTCAGCCTCGGCATCCGTGAAATGCGTGAGCAGGGTTTCGGTATCCGCGACGTCGAAGTTCCAACGGGAGTACTCCTCCTCGGTCTGGCGGAAGATGTCGCCATAGCTGAGCGGGATCGGGGATTGCGGGTCGTTGAACGGCATGTCCATGACGTGGTCGACGCCGAGAACGTACATCGCCAGCCGTTCCAGACCGTAGGTCAGTTCGCCCGAGACGGGGCGACAGTCGTGGCCGCCGACCTGTTGAAAGTAGGTGTATTGCGAGACTTCCATGCCGTCGCACCAGACCTCCCACCCAAGGCCCCAGGCGCCGAGTGTCGGGCTTTCCCAGTCATCTTCGACGAAGCGGATGTCGTGGAGCGTCATGTCGAGCCCGATCGCTTCGAGCGAACCGAGGTAAAGCTCCTGCAGGTCCGGGGGGGAGGGTTTGATGATCACCTGGTACTGGTAGTAGTGCTGCAGGCGGTTGGGGTTCTCGCCATAGCGGCCGTCCTTGGGGCGGCGGCTG
>CAWUIX010000492.1:0-2062 GCA_963922395.1 uncultured Rhodobacterales bacterium
GAAGGTGGCCATGGATTTCTGTGCATACTCCTGCATCTTTTCATGGTCTTTGATGGTCGATGTCGCGACGATAAAGGCGCTCATGGGTGTCTCCCGTTGACTTATATGGCGTTTTGAACACATATGAACAAAACAAACTGACGACGTTTTGTCCAGTAGTGTATAAAACTTATATGATAACGAAGACGTGAGGAGCGATAAATGGCGCGCCCAATGAAATTCGACCGCGATCAGGCCGTCGAAGTCGTGATGAATGAGATTTGGCGGAACGGCTACGAGGCCGCCTCAGTCAAAGCGCTATCTGAGAAGCTCGCGATCACACGGTCGAGCTTTTACAATTCCTTCGGACGTCGCGAGGACCTCTTCAAAGAAGCGATGCACCACTACGCAACGACGACGCCAGACTGCGCGCTCTATGAGATGGATCGTAGCCGTTCACTGAAAGACGTTGTGACTACACTATTCCGCGAGATATGCCGCCAGCGCAGCGCCGATCCAGAGCACCGTGGATGTCTCGCAACCAACTGCGCGGCTGAATTGCTACCGGGCGCGGGAGAATTGGCCGATTTCATGACGGTTATGTTGGGACAAAGCCGGGGCATGGTCGAAGAAAAAGTGCGCTGGGCCGTGGAGGATGGCGAGCTACCAGCGGTCACTGATCCGGCGGCATTTGCGCTTGCGATCCAAAACCTGATGCTGGGTGTCAACCTGCAAAGCAAGATCGTACACGATGAGGCTGCGCTTTGGGCGTCCTGCCAGCCGGCCTTGGCTGCATTGGGCCTGTTGTCGGAACAGGCTTGAAGAAGGTCGGATGGTGACAGGCCGAGGCACCACTGGCACTTCGGCCCATTCGCTCCGATAGTCGGGTTACAGAACTTGGCCCCATAGATCTCGGCGAGGTTTTCGGCGCGTTCCGCATGCCGGACATTCGCTGCGATACAGAAGAGAAGCAATTTGGGCTCAGAGCAGACCTTGGGCGATCTTGTCCCGATGTCCGAGAAGCCGGACGAAGCGGAAGTTCTGAATTCAGGGTATCCGAATGGATCATACTTATCGCCTCATTGGGCGGCGCGCTGGACGCAAGATCACTAAAGCCTGTTTGCGGGTCCGGCTCACTGGTGACCTCGCCCCTCTGTTCTCGTAGTCCGAATATCGCCCTACGCACCCGCTATCTGCCCTACAATCAGCAGGAACAGGCAAAAGAATACGCCAAGAAACGGGATCGCGAGTGGCACCGTGAAAGTGCCCTGAGGTGCGGGAACCCGCCGAAGCTTGAGCCACACCAATGCAGCATTCACCAGAACGAAGACAGACAACAGGACCTCCGATGTCGTCTCCGCCAGAGTATCGAGCGGCGTGAACAATGCGAGACCCAGCACGATTGCGGTTACAAGGACAGTGGCCCTGAGCGGTGTTCGTGTGCGCGGACTAACCTTGCCGATCCAGGCAGGCAGGCGCCCCTCGCGCGCCATGCCGTAGGCGACCCGCGCGGCCATGACGAGAATAATTCCCACTCCATTCATAGTGGCCAGTATCGCAACCAATGTGATCGTGAGCGGCGTCAGACCAGTCAGGCGCTCGAACAACAGGCTGATGGGCGCGGTCGTGGTCTCGAACTCCGCAACCGGAATAGCCGTTGCTGCAATGTGTGCGACCAAAACGTAGAGTAGCAAGACGATCAGAAGTGTCAGCCCCAAGGCCCAAGGCATGATACGGCGCGGATTTCGTGCCTCCTCCACGAGGTTCACCACGTCGTCGAACCCGATATAGGCAAAGAAAGCGATGAGGCTCGCGGAGAAGACCCCGGACACAGCGACCCAATCCGACGTTGCGGGCATCAGGGCGTGCGGCAGCGACGTGAGAACCTCCGGATCGGACCCGATACCTGCGCCGATGATTACAAGAAGGCCTGCAACCTCCGCCACTGTCATGAGGCCGGCTATGGTGATTGTCTCGCGGATGCCCCAGCCGGCGACCGTGGCCATCACGACAATGATCAGAACAATCAGCGCGGGCTGCGGCAGCGGTACCACCTGCAGGACATAGCCCGAGGCTCCAACGG
>CAWUIX010000493.1:0-2053 GCA_963922395.1 uncultured Rhodobacterales bacterium
CGCCAGCTTCATTGGGTAGAGCCACTGTTCTCTGGCGCCAATTGACCTGAAGCGCGCAAGCGTTCGGCTATGCCGGCCGCCCACTCGTTGACGGCGGATGCATCGGTTCGCATATCCGCGACCGTTTAGACTTCCGCGACATCCATCACAAAACTGGCCCGCATCGGAACATCACCGTCGACAATACGGAACAAGTGCTGTGTTTCCTCTGCCATCAATGTCCCTGTCAACCGAACTGGCTCGTGCATCATTTGAGGGGACCAATCGCCGCTTAGCCGGGCGCGGATCATCTGGTTCGGATTTGGTGGAGGCGTGTGGCTACACATTCCGCGTTCCGGTACGAGATAAACGATCCGGGTTCCATCGGCGTCTGGTGGCGCCGGGATGGCAAAACCGCCAATCGCAATGGTTTTGCCCTCTAAGTTTAGGTTGACAGCAGTGGCGGCTCTCTCGCGACGCTCCGCGACCAGCCAACGTTGGGCGATTAGCCAATCAGCGTCGAGCCCATCATCCGCCAGGCGCGCATTTGCTTCGTCAAGCTTCGCCTGGGCGACGTCTCGCGCGTCATCCGGTAGAACTGCCTCTTCGAGCCTGCCGCGCTGTACAAGCACAGTGCGCAGGTCATCGATTTGATCGTAGGTCAGATCACGGAAGGGGTCTTCGTACGACTGAGCCGATTCATCGATCAGGTCCTGCCACGACAAAGGGTTTTGCGAAGCATTCGCCAATTGGGAAAAGACGGCGGTGACCAAGAACACAGCGAGCGCCGGAAATAGTCGCATATTCGTCTCCTACAAGGGCATCGTATGGTTCGAGGCGGCGCAAGAAGGGCCGCCTCATCAACCAGAAGTGCCGCAGATTATCGCGATCGATACGCGTTGAGATCCATACCGGCAGCCGAGAACGCGGGAGCATTTTCACTGGGCAACCAGTTCTTGTAGACAAGGCCGTCTTTCATCACGAAGTCGACGTTATCGCGCAGAACTGCGTTTAGGTCTTCCAGCGGGTTGCCATCGACGAGGATGATGTCGGCGTAAGCCCCTTCGTCAATGACACCGAGAGGGCCGTCCTTATACTTGCTCATTTCGCCGCTCCAACTTAGGACTTCGGCCGCATCGGAAGTCGCGGTCTGCAGTGTCTTCAAGTTGTTGTCTGCAATCTTGTTGAACCAAATCAGATTCTCGGCTTGCCGGCCCACATCCGGACCAAACATATCGCCACCAGTGACAATCAGAACGTCATGCTCGATAGCCCACTGAAACATCTGGCGCGCCCCTGCATTCACCTGCTTGGCCTTTTCCTTCTGGTCAGCTGAAAAGAAGGCAATCTGATCCACCAACTCGGGGTCGAAGGCCTCCAGCGACATAACTGCCTGCGCCGAAAGCGCGACGCCCTCTTCCGCCATCCGTTTGATCGTGTCTTCGGAGACAAGGAAGTTGTGTTCGATAGTCCGCACACCAGCATCAATGGCTCGGTTTACCGAGCGGTCGTGATAGGCGTGTACGGTCACATAGCTGCCATAGTCCCGCGCAACTTCGACGATGGCTTCCATCTCTTCGACCGACATTTGCGTCATGTGGATCGGGTCAAATTCACTGGAAACTCCCCCGCCGGCCATCACCTTGATCTGCGTAGCACCTCCGCGGAAGTTGTGCCGCGCGGCGCGCCGCGCCTCGGTTACGCCGTCCGCAATATAACCCCAGCCGTGTTTCTCCAGATCATCAACTGTACCGGGCATGTCATTGAAAAAACCCATATCGCCGTGTCCACCGGTCTGGCTGATCACCCCGCCGCTCGGGTAAATCCGTGGTCCCGGAATAATCCCATTGTTCACGCCCTTAGCGATACCAAGCACATTGCATCCCGTGTCCCGCGTCGTCGTAAAGCCTTGATCCAGATAGTCGATCAATACCAGCGACGTATAAGCCCCGGCTAGCATCTGGTCGTAGTCGGTGCGCGCCCAAGGGATACCGTCACGCAAGCACAGATGAGAGTGCATGTCGATCAGCCCTGGCATCAATGTGCGGCCTTCGCCGTCAACAGAAAATGCGTC
>CAWUIX010000494.1:0-2044 GCA_963922395.1 uncultured Rhodobacterales bacterium
CAGCAAAATGCTTGGACGCTGTGGTTTTGACCTGCTCCGCCGTTGAGAAGTGGACAAACCCATCCGCCACATCGACCGGCGCGCCCGCGCTTTCCCCGGCATAGATCAGCGTCGCCCATTCAGCTTCGCGCAGGATTTTGTAGATCTTCATAAGACGCGGGATGGCCCGCACCGGCGGCGCCGTCAACCCCGCTCTCCCGCCCTCGATCGCTCTGGACACTCCCTCGTGCAATCGCCAGTCTGTCCCGATAACAAATTCAGGGAGACACCCATGCTTTCACGTATCCTTTCCGGCGCGGCGGCCCTTGCCCTGACCGCCGGGATGGCACAGGCCGACTACAGCATCACAATTCTGCACACGAACGACTTCCACGACCGGTTTGAGCCGATCAACCGGTTCGATTCCACCTGCAAGCCAGAGGACAACGACGAAGGAAAATGCTTCGGCGGTGCGGCACGCATGGTGACCGCGATCAATGACGCAAAGGCGCGCCATGACAACTGGCTGCTCCTCGACGCAGGCGACCAGTTCCAGGGCACGCTGTTCTTCCAGTATTACGGGGGCGACGTTCAGGCCGAGATCATGAACGGTCTTGGCTACGATGCGATGGCCGTGGGCAACCACGAGTTCAACAACGGCCCCGAAGGCCTTGCCAGCTTTGTGGGCCAGGTCGAGTTTCCGGTGCTCATGTCGAACGCCGATCTTGCCGGATCCGACGCTCTGAAAGACCTGATCCAGAAATCCGTGGTGATCGAAAAAGCGGGCGAACGGATCGGTATCATCGGTGTCACGCCACAGAACAACGGCGAGCTCTCTTCCCCGGGGCCAAGCATCACCTTCACTGACCCGTCCCCCGCCATCCAGGCAGAGGTGGACCAGATGACCGCCGACGGGATCAACAAGATCATCGTCCTGAGCCATTCGGGCTTTGGCGTCGATAACGTGATCGCGGTCAACACCACGGGCGTCGACCTGATCGTCGGCGGACACTCAAACACCTTCCTGTC
Organism: uncultured Rhodobacterales bacterium; assembly: GCA_963922395.1. Lineage (GTDB taxonomy): Bacteria > Pseudomonadota > Alphaproteobacteria > Rhodobacterales > Rhodobacteraceae > Ovoidimarina. The sequence goes on from CAWUIX010000494.1 coordinate 1,009, forward strand.
GAACACGGATGAGAAGGCGCAAGGGTCGTACCCGGAAACCACCAATGGCGTGCCGATCGTCCAGGCCTATGCCTATGGCAAATACCTCGGCGAACTGACACTGACCTTCGATGACGACGGCAACTTGGTCTCCGCGACAGGCGACCCGATCGTTCTGGATGCCAGCGTCGCGGAAGACGAAGGCGTCAAAGCGCGGATTGCCGAACTCGCCGGACCACTCGAAGAAATCCGCAGCGAGGTGGTGGCCGAAGCCGCCGGGTTCATCGAAGGCGACCGCTCGGTCTGCCGGGCCGAGGAATGCCCCATGGGCAACCTGGTCGCCGACGCGATGCTTGACCGGGTGAAGGATCAGGGCATCCAGATCGCGTTCCAGAATGGCGGCGGCCTGCGCTCCTCCATCGATGAAGGGGAGATCACCAAAGGCGAGGTCCTGACGGTCCTTCCGTTCCAGAACACGCTCTCAACTTTCCAGGTCACGGGCGCGACCATCGTTGCAGCACTTGAAAACGGGGTCAGCCAGATCGAAGAGGGCGCAGGCCGCTTCCCACAGGTCGCCGGGCTGAAATTCGCCTTTGATGCCGCCGCGGAACCGGGCAGCCGGATCTCCGATGTAATGGTCGCCGATGGCGACGGGTTTGCACCTATCGCGATGGACGCGGTCTATGGCGTGGTGTCAAACAACTACGTCCGGAATGGCGGCGACGGCTACGCGATGTTTGTCGATGCTGCGAACGCCTATGACTACGGGCCGGACCTGGCGGACGTAACGGCAGAGTACCTCGCCGCAAACGCGCCCTACACGCCGTTCATCGACGGGCGCATCAGCAAGAAGTAAGCGAACCGGTCCCCGCGCCTCGGTGCGGGGACCCCAAGAGATTTCGAAATCTCTTGGCAAATTTCTTCGAAGAAATTTCCGGCCCCTCAGCCTTCGCCGTCATACGCCTCGATGATCTTCGCCACCAGCGGATGACGCACCACATCTTTCGCGGTGAAGTAGCTGAAGGTGATCCCATCGATCCCCCCAAGCAGGCGCTCG
>CAWUIX010000495.1:0-2034 GCA_963922395.1 uncultured Rhodobacterales bacterium
CTTCACCCGGGCAAGCTGGTTATGGGGATCGATTGAGGGTCGACGGATCCACAATTACTCTTCTTGGCTATTGGAGCTTGCTCGCATGGAGCGGTAAAATCGCATCGCTTGCCTTCGTCGCAGGTCTAGTTGGAAACCGCGTCTTCGATGGTGACTAACTACTTCGCAATTCAGCCTAGATGGCAGTTTTGTCCGCAACGTTGTCGTTCAAAAACCCTTGGTGGCCTTCAAAGGCTGACGCTTCAGGTCAGTTGCTCCACTTAAGCTCGCGCAGCCCGGAACAAAGGGGCGCAGCCCCTCCGGGCAGGGCCCGACCGCCCCCCGGGCGGGCCCTTTTGCGGCGGTGGGTTTCTGCAAACGGTCATTCGGTCTTGCCCGATAAAAAGACTCGTCCAGCCGATGGCGGGCCCACCCGCGGTCGGGCCCTGCCCGGCTTTTCACTCTTCGCTGCTGTCCGAAGATCGAAGAGTGAGGGCATCAGATCGTTCAAGGGCCTCTGACCAGACCGGTCATATGTCTGATGTGAGCCCTCGGTCACCCTAAGAAGATTTCCCAAACGCCTTTTATCGCTTCCTGTCTTCGCGGCGATCCGTGTGATTTGTCATGCGCGTTCACAGCCGCCAGACGAAATGGTTGCCCAAGCAGACGTCGAAACCCTAGCCTGTCCCAATGACCTACCAACGCAAACAGTTCGAACCGCAAGACGGTGACGCCGAGGCGGGCATCGAGATCACGACGGAGTTCGAGCAATTCGCCCAGCGCAACGACATCTTCACGCGCGCCTTCTGGGACAACACGGTCAGAACCAAGGAGAGTGACGGCTTCTTTGCCTCCTACCGGATGGAGGCGACACCGCGGCGCGGGGATGGGTTCACACAACGCGACTTTGCGCTCCGGAACGCGTCCTGGCTCATTTCGGATGTGATGACCGACCGCCACGCGGATCAGGGGCGGCGCGAAGGCTTTCAGGCCTCGATCAGCTATGACACGCCGGTCGCGCCCATGCAGGTTGCGGTCGATGACCCGGCGAAAATGTCGGCGGAGATCAAGCGCGTCGCGACCTTCTTCGGCGCGGACCTTTGCGGCGTGACGGGCATGGATCCCCGGTGGCTCTATGCCACGCGCGTGGACACCCGTGACCTTTCGGACGCGCCCAATGACCTTCCGGAGGGCATGACCTCCGTCATCGTCCTGGGACATGAAATGGACGCCGACCTGGTGGCCACCTACCCCTCCGCCCTGGCCGGCGCGGCGACCGGACGAGAGTATTCTCACGAAGCGTCGATCGTGATGCAACTCGCCGCCTACATCCGCAATCTCGGCTACGAAGCGGTCGCCTCGATGAACGACACCGGCCTCGTGATCCCCTATGCGATCAAGGCGGGCTTGGGCGAATACGCTAGAAACCAGTTGGTGATCACGCCGGAATTCGGGCCGAGGCTGCGGTTCTCCAAGATCTTCACCAATCTGCCTCTGGCCCATGATGTCCCCAAACCGAAGGGGGTCCGCGCCTTCTGTGACATCTGCACCAAATGCGCGGATGCGTGCCCCGTGAAGGCCCTGCCTTTCGGGCCGCCCGAGGTCGGGGGCCCCAATGTCTCTGCCATCAAGGGCGTGCGCAAATGGACGTCAGATGCGGAAAAGTGCTTTGGCTTCTGGGCAAAGACCTCGACCGACTGCGCGATCTGCCTGCGCGTCTGTCCGTTCAACCGAGACTTTCGGAAATGGACGCACCGCGCCTGGCTGAAGCTCGCGCTCTCTCGGTGGCGAAAGCTCGCGTTGTGGCTGGATCGGAAGAGGGGCGGGCGTGTGAAGCCAAGTGAGTGGTGGAATCGGTAGTCCGCGATCTGGCGTGGGAAACCCAGCGGGGCGATGGGTCCTATCTCTCTTTGGGAGAGCGGTTGTTCAGCAGCCCGAAATGTACCTCCAAGACCGACGGGTCAGATCCGATGTCGGCCCCAACCCTACGAACGCCCGGACTTAAGGGGCGCAGCCCCGCCGGGCAGGGCCCGACCGCCCCCCGGGCGGGGCCCC
>CAWUIX010000496.1:0-2010 GCA_963922395.1 uncultured Rhodobacterales bacterium
GACGGCACGCTGATCCTTCAGATCGAGCGCCTCTCGCCCCTGGGTGGCGACCTCAACGCCTCGACCTTCGAGGGCACGCACGATCGCGCCACCGACCATACCCCTGTGGCCTGCAACAAAGACCTGACCTGTCATCTCTGATCCTCGACAGACACCGGTAGGTCATAGCCGTGCTCCTTGAGGAACCGATGGCGGCGTGCGACCTCGAGATCGTCGCGAACCATTTCAGCGCACATTTCCTGTGCCGTAATCTCTGGCTGCCAGCCGAGTTCTTCCCGTGCCTTCGTGGGATCGCCCAGGAGGGTTTCAACCTCCGCCGGACGGAAATACCGCGGATCGATGCGTAAGACGACATCGCCGGGGCTCAGCGCTGGCGCTGCGTCTGACCGGATAGCAGATACGACTGCCATCTCATCCACACCAGAACCCTGAAACTCCAACTCAATCCCAAGCTCATCCGCCGTCCAGGTGATGAACTCGCGCACACTGTGCTGCTTGCCCGTCGCAATCACAAAATCATCGGGCGTGTCCTGCTGCAGCATCATCCATTGCATGCGGACGTAGTCTTTCGCATGGCCCCAATCCCGCAGGGCGTCGATGTTCCCCATATGAAGACAGTCTTCGAGCCCCTGAGCGATATTGGTCATACCCCGGGTGATCTTGCGGGTCACGAATGTTTCACCGCGCCTTGGACTTTCGTGGTTGAAGAGGATGCCGTTGCACGCAAAGAGGTTATACGCTTCCCGATAATTCACGGTGATCCAATACGCGTACATCTTGGCCACGGCGTAGGGCGATCTGGGGTGAAACGGCGTCCTCTCTGTCTGAGGCGTTTCCTGGACAAGTCCATAGAGTTCAGAGGTCGAGGCTTGGTAGAACCGGGTCTTCTTCTCTAGCCCTAGGAACCGAATGGCTTCTAGAAGGCGCAAAGTCCCGACCGCGTCCACGTCTGCGGTGTACTCTGGCGCTTCGAAACTTACCGCAACGTGGCTCTGCGCACCGAGATTGTAGACTTCGTGCGGCTGAACCTCGCTCAGGATACGCGTCAGGTTTGAGGTGTCCGTCAGGTCGCCGTAGTGCAAATGCATCCGAGGCGCAGTTTCGTGCGGATCCTGATAGATATGGTCGATCCGCTGCGTGTTGAACGCAGAGGCGCGACGCTTGATCCCGTGGACTTCGTATCCTTTGGCCAGCAGAAACTCGGCCAGGTAGGAACCATCTTGCCCGGTGATCCCCGTGATGAGCGCCGTTGGCATGGCGGCTTCGCTCCAGTACTATTCTTCGTTATGTTCAGCTCTGCTGCCATTTTTCGGGCGACCCCGCAATGGACGAGCGATATGGAATTGCCCTTGGACTCTGCGGAATCACGCTAGTTTACGGGCGAACGACGCCTAATCGGCCTGTTTGGATGCTTGCGATGTTTCGATTTTCTTCTCTGTTGAGCGCAATTTTCTTCTGCGCACTGCCACTAGGGAGCCTACCCGCAAACGCCCAGGGTCGTCCGGCTGGCGTTGCTGTTGCGGAAGTTCAGCCGCAGGTTGTTGCCGAAACCGTGCCGGTCTTTGCCGAGGTCGTAACCGCTCGGGATGGTATCATTGCAGCGCGGGTCAGCGGCCTCGTCGCGGAAGTCAACGTGCTGGAAGGTGTCCAAGTGCGCGAAGGCGATCTTCTTACCGTTTTGGACACGGAGCTCGCTGAAATCGAACTGAGACAAGCCGAGGCGCGCCTCGCGGAAGCGCGCGCCGGGGTCCAAACAGCCATGGCTCGGGAGGCCAGGCTGGTTGATGCCTTGCAGCGTATTGAGCGGCTGCGCGACACCACAAGCTTCAGTCAGGGCCGTTTTGAAGAGGCGCAGGGCGAAGTCTTTACTGCACGCGGCCAACTTGCCGAAGCCGAGGCCCGCGTTATCACCAACGAATCCGCTATCGCAGAGGTCCGCTACCGGATCGAACAGGCGCAGATCCGGGCGCCGTTTTCCGGCACAGTCCTGGAAGTCGAAACCAATCCGGG
>CAWUIX010000497.1:0-1993 GCA_963922395.1 uncultured Rhodobacterales bacterium
GCGCTCGAACTCGTGCGCTCCTACTACGCCATCCCCGAGACGCAACGCCGGCGCGTCTTTGAACTCGCTCGGGTTCTCAGCGACGCCGACTAAGCAGAGTGTGGTCGAACGTTGACCCGGCGCGGTTGCTACGCTAGCGCCGGATCATGTCGACCGTTATCCAGCCAGATCACGACGCCAAAGTCCTTTTCGATGTGGCGCACGCCCTATGCGACGCCGCCCGGACGGAAACCCTTGCGCATTTTCGCACGACGTCACTGTCGGTGGACTCGAAGGGAGCGGACTTCGACCCCGTGACCGAAGCGGACCGCGCGGCAGAGGCCGCCATGCGGCGCATTCTCGCGGTTGACCGTCCCGACGACGCGATACTTGGCGAGGAGTTTGACGACCAGCCCGGCACGACCGGCCTCACCTGGGTCCTTGATCCAATCGACGGCACCCGGGGCTACATCTCAGGCACCCCAACCTGGGGCGTGCTCGTCGCGGTCTGCAACGCCGATGGCCCGATCTTGGGTATGATCGACCAACCTTATATCGGCGAACGTTTCGTCGGGGGCTTTGGCCGCGCGGAACTCACTGGCCCCACCGGACCAAGGCCGCTCAGCACCCGTGCCCCCCGCGCATTGGCCGACGCTACAGTTCTGACCACCTTCCCAGAAGTCGGCACCGCGGAAGAGGGCGCTGCCTTTCACGAAGTGGGCAACAAGGCCCGGCTCGTCCGGTACGGGATGGATTGCTACGGATACGCCCTCGTTGCTTCCGGCCAGGTCGATCTTGTGATCGAGGCTGGCCTTCAAACCTTTGATATCGCTGCCCCCATCGCTGTTGTCGAAGCGGCGGGTGGGATCGTCACCGATTGGCACGGCAATCCGGCGCATCCCGGCGGGCGCGCGCTCGCGGCGGCCAATCCGGAAATCCATGCAGAAGCCCTGGCCATCCTGAAGGCCTCGATCGGGTGACAGGCTGCCTTGTCAAAGACGCGTCCCAGATCGTCACTATGGATGACGCGCGCCGCGAGCTTACAGACGCCGATATCCTCATCGAGAACGGTCAAATCGTCGAGATCGGTCAGGGTCTTCAAGCCGGTGAAGGCGCCGAGATCATCCAGGCGACGGGCTGCCTCGTCACCCCAGGTCTCGTCAACACCCACCACCACCTCTTCCAGACCCTGACCCGCGCCGTCCCCGCCGCCCAGGACGCGCTCCTCTTTGGTTGGCTCAAGACCCTCTACCCGATCTGGCAGGGCATGACGCCCGAGGACATGCACCTCTCCACGCAGATCGGCCTCGCCGAACTCGCGCTTTCCGGCTGTACGCTCTCCAGCGACCACCTCTATCTCTTCCCAAACGGCAGCCGCCTCGACGACACGATTGCCGCGGCAGAGGAGGTGGGCCTCCGGTTCCTGGCCACCCGCGGCGCCATGAGCATCGGGGAATCGAAAGGTGGCCTTCCGCCAGACGCGCTGGTCGAACATGAACCCGACATCCTGAACGACACGGTCCGTGTCATCGACACGTTCCACGATTCCGCCCCCAACGCGATGATCCGCGTGGGCGTGGCCCCGTGCTCTCCCTTCTCGGTCAGCCAGGGTCTCATGCGCGACGCCGCCGATCTTGCCCGCGACAAGGGGGGCCGGCTCCACACACATCTCGCCGAATACGACGAGGACATTGCCTATTCCCTTGAAACCTTCGGCTGCCGCCCTGGCCAATATGCCGAGGATACAGGATGGACCGGATCGGATGTTTGGCACGCCCATTGCGTAAAACTCGATGCAGGCGAGATTAACCTCTTTGCCAGAACCAGCACCGCCGTCGCCCACTGTCCCTGCTCGAATTGCCGCCTCGGCTCAGGCATCGCGCCGGTCCGCGCCATGCGGGACGCAGGCGTGACCGTCGGCCTAGGCGTCGATGGCTCTGCCTCGAACGACGGAAACGACCTCGCGTCCGAGGCCCGCATGGCGATGCTCCTGCAACGGGTCGCCCGCGGGGCC
>CAWUIX010000498.1:0-1993 GCA_963922395.1 uncultured Rhodobacterales bacterium
GGGCGACGGGCTGGGCCTGGCGATTGCGCGGAAGATTGCGCGCCGGATGGGGGGTGATCTGGAGGTTGTGTCGTCGTCTGAGGGGAGGACCTTCACGCTGACCCTTCCCTTGGAGAGGGCGACCGAGGATCCGCCTCAGATTGAGCCCATCGGGCGCGGCGGCGCGCGTCGCATTCTGGTGGTGGATGACAATGAGCTGAACCGCTCGGTCCTGTCGGAGATGTTGTCGGATGCGGGGCATGCAGTCGACACGGCTGAGGATGGTGAGAGCGCGGTCGCGCAGTCAGAGGCGCGGCCCTATGACATGATCGTCATGGATATCAACATGCCGGGTCTGGATGGGATCGAAGCGACCCGGCAGATCCGGGCTGGGGGCGGTCCGAACGCGCGGACCCATATCCAGGGGCTGACGGCTTATGGGCAGGACGAGTTCCGCGAACCGGCGTTGGCGGCGGGGATGAATGGGTTGTCCGGCAAGCCATTTCGTTTGGCCGACTTAGAGGCGCTCTTCGCAGGCGTTGACGGAGACGCTCACTCCGCTGGTCAGCCGGTTGTTGACTACCCTGTCTTTGATGAACTTCTGGGTGTCCTTGGTCCGGACTTGATGCAGGAGAAGATTGCCGCGTTTCTTGAGGAGACGGCCGTAAACCTGGCGGAACTTCAAAAGGATGACTGTGTTGCCGATAGGGACGCGTTTAACGGAAAACTGCACAAGATGCGGGGCGCGGCAGCTTTGTTTGGGTTTGTCGGGTTGGAAAGCGCCTTGGCCGAAGCGGCAGTGCCTGAAGACCGTGAAGCCATTGCAGGTTCAGAGGCCGTGTTTGACGGTGTTGAGCGTGCTTTGGCGCAGTTGCGGTCAGAGCTTGACCGTCTTCGCAGTGCTGCGGGCCAAGAAAACAAGGAGAAAACTGCAGCTCGCGGGTAGGTTCAGGCCCGATCCCTTCCGATTTCACGAAAAGTGTAATGAACGTCACAGACCAAACCGATACGGTGTGCGATTAAGGGTGCGTATCAAGTAAACCGGGTCGTGTGTTGACCCCCGAAGTAACGAGTAAAGCTGATGGACTTTTCCCTCTTCCCCGTCGCAATGGCTCTGGCTCTTGGCGCGTCCGTTCTTGGACTTGGCTAAGGTTTTCTGCTGCCTGCAACCCTGAATACCCTTAAGCCGGTCCGATATCGCCCCCAATAGATCAGGCTTGGCTACCGACCCCGAAGCTTAACCCGCTCCGAAGCAAGATATCTGGCGACTGCAGGATCAGACGTTAGGTCGATCGCACGCCTGAAATCAGTGTCTGCCTTCGCGGCCTCCCCCAAAATCTGGTGACACCGGGCCCGCGCGGCCCAGTACGGCTGATGCGTCTCGATCGATTTCGGGTCGATCGCCGCGAGCATCCCCAACGCCTCCAACGCCCTGTCTCGTTCTGCATAAGCTGCTGCTCGGCCCACCATGGCGCCGATGCTGCCGGTCTGTTGGACAAGGGCATCGTAGAGCATCAGAAGCGCGTTCGGGTCCTCGCCGCTTTGCAGCCGACTTGTTATGTGGAGGGATTGAATGGCTGCCTCGGTCTGGAACCGGCCCGGATCGTGAAGCTCGGCGGCTTGCCTAAGGTACTGTTCGGCCTCGGTGATCATCGGTTGTGACCATTGGGAGATGTCCTGATCCGACAGGGGCACAAAGGCACCGTCTTTTGTGCGCCGGGCTGGTCGGCGGGCCTCGCTGTAGAGCATCAGTGCGAGGAGCCCCTTTGGTTCGGCGGCCTCTGGCATCTCGTGCACCGTTAGCCTTGCGAGGTAGATGGCTTCAGACACGAACTCTGCGCCCGTTTGTTCGTAGTTGGGCAGATCGTCCCAGCCTGCGGTGAAGGCGGAATAGATCGCTTGCAGCACGTGGGCCAAACGTTCTGGCCGGTCCGGCCGTTCGGGGATTTCGAAGGAAATGCCGGCATCCCGGATTTTGGACTTCGCACGGACGAGGCGTTGTCCCATGGTTTTG
>CAWUIX010000499.1:0-1968 GCA_963922395.1 uncultured Rhodobacterales bacterium
GCGCAGAGCGAACAGCCGTTCGGATCGAGGCCGCCCGGTTTATCGAGCGCAACATCCCGAACCTCGACATTCTGAACGACGAGGCCCTGGAGATTATCGAGGCCAATGCCGAGCAGGTTTTGGAGGAGATCGGGGTCAACTTTGTCGAAAACCCCGAAGCGCTAGAGCGTTGGAAGGACGCGGGCGCCGATATCGAGGGTGAACGGGTCCGTTTGCCAAAAGGTCTGGCGCGCAAGCTGTGTGCCACGGCACCGTCGACCTTCACTCAGCACGCCCGAAACCCGGAGCGGAATGTCGAGATCGGCGGGCGGAACCTTGTCCTTGCCCCAGTCTATGGCCCGCCCTTTGTGCGCGACGCCGCTGGCGGTCGACGCTACGCCACGATGGAAGATTTCCGGAACTTCGTGAAGCTGGGCTACATGTCAAAGTGGCTCCATCACTCTGGCGGCACAGTTTGCGAACCAACTGACATTCCGGTGAACAAACGCCACCTGGACATGTTGCATGCGCATATGACGCTCTCCGACAAGCCGTTCATGGGATCGGTGACGGAACCGTCACGGGCTGCTGACAGCGTCGAAATGGCCGGGATCCTGTTTGGCGAAGACTTCGTTCAGCAGAACACGGTCATGACCTCACTCATTAACATCAACTCTCCGCTGACCTTCGATAGCGTGATGATGGGCGCATTGGAGGTTTACGCCGCCGCCAACCAGGCCGCCATCGTGTCGCCCTTCATTGTCGGTGGGGCCATGGCGCCGGTCTCGGTCGCTGGCACTCTGACTCAGGTGCTGGCCGAAGTTCTAGCTGGCGTCGCCTACAGCCAATTAATCCGCCCCGGCGCGCCCGTAATCTTCGGCGCCTTTGTAACCTCGATCGACATGAACTCTGGTGCCCCGACCTTCGGAACGCCCGAAGCGTCACAAATCACCTATGGGGCAGGGCAGTTGGCCCGTCGTCTCGGCCTCCCATATCGGTCCGCCGGGTCGTTCTGCGGATCGAAACTGCCCGATGCGCAAGCGGCCTACGAGACCGCGAATTCTCTGAACATGGGACTGCTCGCTGGCGTGAACTTTATGCTGCACTCCTGTGGATGGCTCGAAGGTGGCCTCGTGTCGTCTTACGAGAAATTCGTCATGGATGCAGATCAGCTTGGCGCGCTCCATAAGCTCGCCGCAGGCGTGGAAATGAACGAGAATGCGCAGGCCATGGATGCCCTGCGTGAGGTCGGGCCTGGCGGTCATTATCTCGGATGCGCGCATACGCAAGCCAACTTCAAATCGGCGTTCTGGCGCTCAGACCTTCTCGACTACAAGCCGTTTGAGACCTGGGACGAAGAGGGTGCGCGAGACACTGAGGCGCTTGCCTCACTGCGCGTGCAAAAGCTCCTCGGCGATTATCAGGCTCCGGCCCTGGACCCGGGGATTGCAGAGGCGCTGTCCGCTTTTGTGGCGACCAAGAAAGCGTCTATGCCGGATAGCTTCACGTAACGGGGTTTGGGCGGACGAGCGCCCGAGCCTCCACCATCAGCGCGATCAGCACATCGATGTGGCGCATGATACTGTAGTCCGCCGCGGTGCCCAGCCGAGCCTGTTCCAGATCCTCTTCCATCTGCAACAGATCCTCGACCGCTTGAGCAGGCGCGCAAGCCTGGCGGCCTGGCAGGATACGGGGCAGATCCCGTGTTCTATTATAGTCTGGGGTGCCGGCGCGTGCGGCGCGTACGAGCAGGGCGGGGCGACGAAGTCCTTCGATTGGATTGGTAGCGTTTGACATAGCGATCTCCTTGCAGGGTCGCTGCATCCTCACCACAACCTAGACGTGTGTTGCGTTAATACGTGGATGGCGAACGGCGTGATATCAGTGTGTTAGAGATTGCTCGCAATGCTGTTTGTACGTTCTGCGTTAAGGAACGCGTAACCAATACAACTTTAGGTTGTTTTCCTCATTGCTATGAAGCGCGGTCTG
>CAWUIX010000500.1:0-1948 GCA_963922395.1 uncultured Rhodobacterales bacterium
TCGCGGTCGATTGGAGTACAGGTCTATTTGGTGTGGCCGGAACTTCGACCACTGTCTGGGTTATCGTCGATAACATTTTGGGCTGGGCCATATTCGTCGTGGCGGGGGTCGCATTTCTGAGGTGGGCAAAGGCACGCGATGGCAAGCTTTGTGCTTATTATCTCATGCATGACCTTGCCTTCTCTGTAAGTGAGGGCGGGGCCTATCCTGAAGTGCTTGAGGACCGGATGGATGCTTTCCGGCGTCAGATTGCTGCTGCGTTGGCCGGATCGGCTAATGAGGTTTTGGTGATTGGGCACTCATCGGGGGCGCAGCTGGCTGTATCGGTGGTCGCAGGGCTATTGCGCGATGGGCTTATGCCCGCAAACGGGCCGACACTTTCGCTTCTGACCCTTGGTCAATCGATCCCAATGGTTTCGTTCCTTCCGAACGCAGATGGATTGCGTCGTGATTTGCATGAGCTTGCCGGAGAAGAGCGGATTTCCTGGGTAGATATCTCGGCGCCCGGGGATGGGTGTTCATTTGCGCTATGCGATCCCGTTGCGGTCACCGGGGTTGCACCTGAAGTCCAGAGATGGCCATTGATCCTTTCGGCGGCGTATAGCCAGACACTGACGGAAGAGACCTTCAAAGCGTTGAAGTTTCGTTTCTTCAGGCTTCACATTCAGTATCTTTGCGCCTTTGACCGACCCGGAGAGTACGACTACTTCAAGATAACGGCGGGACCGGCTACGCTTGGGCAAAGATTTGCTGATCGGAAGCCTTCTATGAACCGCATTGATGTGCCAGTTTCGCGCTTTCGTTCCATGGCCGCATGATCGCGCCTAAGCCCGCGTCGCGCGGTGGTCGGGTGTCGTTGTGGCGGTATGCGCGGGCATTTCGAAAGGATATCCTCTCTGCTCAGCCTGAGAGGCTGTATCGCGCCTGGATGGCTGAATTTAAGACACCGTTCTTCAGGTCAGTCCTTGTTAATGACACGAGCCTTGTAGACGAAGTTCTGCGCAAGCGTCCGCAGGATTTCCCCAAGTCAGACCGGGTGACTCACGGGCTTAGGCCCCTATTGGGCAATGCGGTTTTTGTGACCAATGGCACGACTTGGCAGCACCAGCGCCGGTTGATCGATCCGGCGTTCTCTGGCGGCAACCTGGAGGATACATTTCCTGAGATGCTGGCGGCGGCGCGTGCATTCTCAGGCCGGTTTGATCACGGTGTGACGGATATTGAGCCGCTGGCCAGCCATGCTGCTGCTGATGTTATCTTTCGGACCCTGTTCTCGATCCCGATTGAGGATGAGATGGCGTCGGAAGTTTACAAGGCCTTTCGAACCTACCAGCGCAGTCAACCCTTACTTTCCCTTGCAGCGCTGCTACCGATCTTCCGGCGGGTACCGCCGATCCGCGGGTTGAGGCAAGCGCGACTGATCCGACGCTTGATTGGCAAACTGGTCGAGAGACGACGCGCCGAGATTGCGGCGGGATCGGCCCCTGATGATCTTGCAACGCGTATTTTGACCGCACGTGATCCGGAGACGGGCAATGGCTTTTCCGACAGCGAGATGGTGGATCAGGTGGCGATCTTTTTCCTCGCAGGGCACGAGACGAGCGCGGCAGCCCTGGCCTGGGCGATCTATCTTCTGGCGGCGGAACCCGAGGTGCAGGAAGGAGTTGCAGAGGAGGCGCGGCGATTTGCGTCTGCGCCGACATTATCGACGTTGCGGTCTCTCAAGATGACCCGAAACTCCTTCCGGGAGACCCTTCGGCTCTATCCTCCCGTTCCGATGATGGTGCGGGAGATGTCAAGACAAGAGCGGTTCCGTGAACGGAACCTGGGTGCGGGAACCCAGGTCGTCCTGTCACCATGGCATCTGCACCGTCACAGTCGAATTTGGCCTGATCCCGATCAATTCGACCCCAGACGATGGGATCAAGACGAAACAAAGGAAATCGCG
>CAWUIX010000501.1:0-1918 GCA_963922395.1 uncultured Rhodobacterales bacterium
GCAGTCACCTCAAACCGGAAAGCGTTCAATACGGCCGTCGCATGGGCCATCGCCATTCTGATCTTCTTTCCGATCCTGTGGACCGTCCTGACCAGCTTCAAAACAGAAGCACAGGCCATCAACGACCCGCCGATATTCCTGTTCTTCGACTGGACGCTGGAAAACTACGCGGTCGTGCAGGAGCGCTCGGATTACATGCGGTTCCTCTGGAACTCGGTCATCATCGCCGGCGGCTCGACACTTCTGGGGATCATTGTCGCGGTTCCTGCCGCTTGGTCGATGGCGTTTGTGCCCTCGCGGCGCACGAAGGACATCCTGCTTTGGATGCTCTCGACCAAAATGCTGCCTGCGGTTGGTGTTCTTTATCCGATCTCGCTGCTCTTCGTGCAGCTCAACCTCCTTGATACGCGCATCGGTCTGGTCATCGTGATCATGTTGATCAATCTGCCGATCATCGTCTGGATGCTCTACACTTACTTCAAAGAGATCCCGATCGATATTCTTGAGGCCGCGCGCATGGACGGGGCCAGTCTCCGCGAAGAGATCCTGTTCGTACTGACACCAATGGCCATCCCCGGGATCGCCTCGACGGTCCTTCTGAACATCATCCTGGCCTGGAACGAAGCGTTCTGGACGCTGAACCTGACGGCGGCAAAGGCGGGGCCGCTCACGGCCTTCATCGCCAGCTACTCAAGCCCCGAGGGCTTGTTCTTCGCAAAACTCAGCGCAGCCTCGACAATGGCTATCGCACCAATTCTGATCCTTGGCTGGTTCAGCCAAAAGCAACTCGTCCGCGGCCTGACCTTCGGCGCGGTGAAGTGAGGGAATAACATGGGACGCATCGCACTCGACCAAGTGAAGAAAAGCTTTGGGGACGTCACTGTCATCCCACCGCTGGACCTGGAAATCGAAGACGGGGAGTTCGTTGTCTTCGTCGGGCCGTCCGGCTGCGGCAAGTCCACGCTTCTGCGATTGATTGCCGGCCTGGAAGATGTCTCTGACGGCACAATCCGGATCGACGGCCAGGAGGCCACACAGATCCCACCCGCCAAACGCGGCCTGGCAATGGTCTTCCAGTCCTACGCCATCTTCCCGCATATGAGCGTGCGCAAGAACATCGCGTTCCCGCTCTGAATGGCCAAGATGGATCAGGCCGAGCAGGACAAGCGTGTCAATCAGGCCGCCGATGTTCTGAATCTGACAGATTACCTGGATCGTCGCCCTGGCCAGCTTTCGGGCGGTCAACGGCAACGGGTCGCCATCGGTCGCGCCATCGTCCGCGAACCGGCCGCATTCCTTTTTGACGAGCCGCTGTCGAACCTCGACGCCGCCCTCCGCGTTGGAATGCGCCTGGAGATCTCGGAACTCCACAAACGCCTGCAGACCACCATGATCTACGTCACCCACGATCAGGTGGAAGCGATGACCATGGCCGACAAGATCGTCGTTCTGCAGGCCGGCATCATCGAACAGGTCGGAAGCCCGCTGGAGCTTTACCAGCGCCCGCGCAATACCTTCGTCGCCGGGTTCATCGGGTCACCCAAGATGAACCTGATTTCGGGCCCCGAGGCGAAAAAGCACGATGCCACCACAATCGGAATTCGACCAGAACATATCGAAATCTCGCAATCCGAAGGCGCCTGGAAAGGCACCGTTGGGGTCTCGGAACATCTCGGATCGGACACGTTCTTTCACGTTCTGTCCGAGGCATCGCCCGACCCTCTGACGGTGCGGGCCACCGGAGAACTGTCGCTGCAATACGGGTCCGAGGTTCACCTGACCCCCCGGCCCGAACACCTCCACCGCTTCGACGCCGCTGGGTTGCGTATCGAATGAGCCGGTTCAATGGCACATCCGCCGCGATCACCGGGTCAGGAAGGGGCCCTGAGCGTTCTCTTGCCTCGGAAATTGACGCAAC
>CAWUIX010000502.1:0-1844 GCA_963922395.1 uncultured Rhodobacterales bacterium
CCCGACCCGCACGGCAAGCGACAGTTTCGACGCGATCGTTGACGCCATTTCATAAGTGCTGGCCTCAAGATCCTCTGGCGCAACCACCCGATTGAGAAGACCTGCTTCAAGTGCCTCGTCTGCCGTCAGAAACCGACCTGTTGTGAGCATCTCAAAGGCCAACTTGCGGGGAATGTTCCGCGATAAGGCCACCATGGGCGTTGAGCAGAAGAGACCGATATCAATCCCGTTGACGCCGAACCGCGCCTCGGAACTCGCTACCGCCAGATCGCAGGAGGCGACAAGCTGACACCCTGCCGCTGCCGCAACACCCTGAACCTCCGCGATAACAGGCTGCGGCGCGTCCCGGATCGCCAGCATCACTTCGGTGCAGATCTTGAACAGCGCATCAAACTTGGCCTTGCCCCCATCCTCGGCCTGCCGCGCCTCCGTCATTTCTTTCAGGTTATGACCGGCGCAAAAGGCCCGGCCTTCCGCCGCGATGATGATCGCGCGAATGTCGCGGTCCTGGGAGATCGCGGAGATCTGGTCCCGCAACGCCGCGAGCATGTCGTCCGATAGGGAATTAAGGCTTTTCGGCGCATTCATCACGAGACGCGCAATCGGGCCTTTGTCCTCGCGAAGGAGGATCGCTTCGGGACGTTCCGCAAAATCTTCCATGGTCGGGCTCTCTCGTGTGCGTGTTCCCCACTGGTTATCGGCTTCGCCGGTCAGCGTCCATGTGAATGGGTGGACCACGTGTCCGGAGCTGGCGACGTCGGCGCGAATCTCGACCTGTCTTGTCGAGAGCCGATGCTATAGATGCACTAAGATGATCCTGGTTCATCCACGCTGCGCGATACCAACTCTGCTCCTCATCGCTGGGCTCTCAGGTGCGTCCCCCGCGGATGCCACAGAGCCGTGCGCCCCAATCAATGCGTTGGACGCGCATGCAGATGCGGGTGCTCCCCCGGAGGGCGCCACATGCACAACGTTTCAAGGACTGACCGGTGCCGCCGGTGTTGCGTGTCACTGGGAGTTTCCGTTCCGAAGCGGCGAAGCGAAAGGTTTTGCCACTGCGCTTTGGGACATGGTGACAGAGTGTCGCCCGGGACAGCCAACCCCTCCGGACCAGTTGGTCAATCATCCCGACAGCTATGACCTTCGGGAATGGCGATCCGGAGATGTGACTTACCGGGTCTCAGTTAAGGACAAGGGCGGACAGCAGCGCACGCTCGTTTTCCTTCAGCGCGAGTGACGCGGCATGGACTTTACGGATACCACGACTTCAGGATTAACGGGTGTCACATTGACCGCTTAGAAGGCCCACACGACGCCAATGGAAACCGCTGTGCCTGACCGACCTATCCGATCCTACATGATCTGCACCGCACCCCGCAGCGGCAGCACGATGCTGTGCAAACTGCTGGCCGCCACAGGTGTTGCGGGGAAGCCCGGCTCGCTCTTTCACACCCCGTCCTTTGAAGGATGGCTCAGCGACTACGACCTCGATGAGGCGTCCTTCCCGACCAAGCGAGAGGCGCTTGACGCGATTTTCGCGGCCGCGCTTTCAGAGGGACGCGGCGGCACCGATGTCTTCGGCTTACGGATGCAGCGCGGCAGCTTTGACCATTTTGTCAGTGAACTTGCCTTCCTTTACCCGGAGACGTTCAACGATCTGGAGCGGATCGAAGCGGCCTTTGGCCCCACGCTCTTCATTCACCTCTCCCGTCCTGACAGGCTTGGTCAGGCGATCTCGCGCTTGCGCGCGGAACAAAGCGGGCTTTGGCATCTCAACGCGGATGGTACGGACCTCGAACGCCTGCCGCCGCGCCGCACCGATGACGGATACGATCGCGCGGCTA
>CAWUIX010000503.1:0-1822 GCA_963922395.1 uncultured Rhodobacterales bacterium
GACCGACATCTGTCGCCCCGGCGATCAGCGTGCCGTCCGGGTTCGCCTCGTACCATATCGCGAGGTCGTCTGAACTTTCCGGCGCGTATGGCAAAGGGTTTGTCTCGGGCGGGGTCTCGGTCATCCACTCGGGCGACGGGGATTCGGCGGCGGACTCGGCCGCGCGGATAATCGGCGCGTAGCCGGTACAGCGGCAGAGATTCCCGGCAAGTGCGTCGTTGTAGTCGGTCCGACCATTCAAATGGGCGGTTGCCATCGAGACAACGAACCCCGGGGTGCAAAACCCGCATTGCGAGCCGTGATGCTCGATCATCGCCTCCTGAACAGGATGAAGCGCGCCATCTGGGCCCGAAACACCTTCGACGGTGCGGACGGCTTTGCCATGAAGCTGAGGAAGGAACAGGATGCAGGCGTTGAGCGCCCTGGCTCCTTTGTCATCTGTCACCATGACGGTGCAGGCGCCACAATCGCCTTCGTTACAGCCTTCCTTTGTCCCCTTGAGTCCGCGCTCTTCGCGCAACCAATCGAGCAGCGTCACCGTGGGCGGCGCCTCGACCGACACAGTTTCTCCGTTGAGAGAAAACGTGACTGTCATCTGAAATCCTGCCGCCTTACCCAAGTGCCTTAGTCACGGTGCGCCATCGATGCGGCGTAGAGAGCGCACCCGTCAGATCAAACCGAAAGGAACGCCACTTGGCAAGGGCGGCGTTCCCGAGCCGGTTTTCGCGAGTCCCACCACATTATTCGGTGGATATCTCGATTGCGGTTCTTCCAGCCTGCGGCATGGCGATCTAGAGTGCCCGCATGAGCAGCGATCCCAAGTTTATTCACCTCCGCCTTCACACTGAGTATTCGCTTCTGGAGGGGGCAATACGCCTGAAAAAACTTCCCGGTCTGTGCGAAAATACCGGCATGCCAGCGGTTGCGGTCACGGATACCAACAACCTGTTCTCGGCACTTGAGTTCTCTGTTTCGGCTCTTTCCGCCGGCGTACAGCCGATTGTCGGATGCCAGATCGACGTGACTTACGAAGACACCCGCCCGGGGGAAAAGGCCACTCCGCCTGCCGCGCTGGTTCTGCTGGCCCAGAACCGGGCCGGATACGAGAGCCTGATGAAGCTGAATTCCGCGCTTTATCTGCGCGAAAGTGATCTGCCCCATGTGACGATTGCGGATCTCGAGGCGCATGCCGTAGGTCTGATCTGCCTCAGCGGTGGCCCAGATGGTCCGGTTGGGAGGCTCTTACGCGCTGGTCAGACGGCCAAGGCGCAGGCATTGATGACACGCCTTCATGAAATCTATCCCAACCGCCTCTATGTCGAGCTTCAGCGTCATCCGGGCGAAGGCGGGACCTTGCCCGAGGCCGAGCATTTGACCGAGAGACAGACGGTCGACATGGCCTATGCGATGAACCTGCCGCTGGTGGCGACGAACGATGTCTATTTCCCCGAAGAAAAGATGTACGAAGCGCATGATGCGCTGATTTGCATTGCCGAAGGGGCCTATGTTGACCAGCAGGCGGACCGCCGCCGCCTGACTCCACAACACTATCTCAAGACGCCCTCAGAAATGGCGGCGCTCTTCGCGGACCTGCCAGAGGCGCTGGAGAACACCGTGGAGATTGCACGGCGCTGCGCCTTCGCGGCAGAGCGCCATGACCCTATCCTGCCGCGCTTTGCAGAGGACGAGATCGAGGAACTGCGTCGCCAAGCGAAGGAAGGGCTGGAGGAGCGACTCAAGATCATCGAACCTGCGGCCCCACTGGAGGAATACGACAAGCGCCTCGAATTTGAGATAGGCATCATCGAGGGGATGGGCTGCC
>CAWUIX010000504.1:0-1794 GCA_963922395.1 uncultured Rhodobacterales bacterium
CGAAATCAACCCCCATGCCTTCGGGCATCGCCTCGGTAGTACAGACCCAGTACTGCGTGCGCGTTGGCACGATCCGTTCCTCGCCCGTGACAAGGGCCACCACGGATGGTCCGCGCAAAGCGACGATGCGGTCGTAGACCTCGCGTGCAAGCAGCCTGAGCGGCAAGCCGATCACACCAGTACGATGACCCAGCATCCGCTCGATCGCGTAATGCGTCTTGCCTGTGTTGGTCGGGCCGAGGACGGCGACGATGCGACCTTTGCTCTGGGTCATGACCTTACACTGAATTTCGGGGAAAAGGGTCGAAACGCTTAAATATCAAGCCTGCACGTCTGACAAGTAGTCCGCCACCCGCCAGTTATCCACATCGCCCTAATTTCGCCACATTCATGACGTAGAAATGACCTTGTGGCGCGTGTTTCGGCCACAATGTGTGTGAGTTCTTGGTAGGTTTTGCCATGAGATACTGGACAGTTCCGGAGCAGTGGGTGGCTTCAGAGGCGATTGAGCCTGATGCGCCCGAGTCCCCCGTAAACCACTCTGTACCCATGCGCCCAATGCGGCGTCAGCCGCTGCGCAAAAGCGGTGGTTTTCTTCAGATCGACAACATCTTTGCTGAACTGGATGACGAGGTCGCGTCCAAGTAGCGCTGAACCTACCCTCGACGTTGGGTGGTAAAGGCCGCGGATACATCTGCGGCCCATTTGCATTTCGGGCCCGGCGCCGATCTCAGCTTGCTTCTCTCTTAAGCAGGGCTTCGATCACAGCCTTAGCACTTGGCGAGTTCCACTCTGCATCGCCGCGCATCCGGGCGATCTCATTCCCTTCCGGGTTCAGTATCAGCGTGATCGGCAATCCGAGAATACCCATGTCGCGCGCAAGTCCGGACCTCGGATCCAGAAAGAGCGGCAGGTTATCGACGCCCACTTCATCAAAAAACCGACGAATGCCCGCCAGTTCATTCCGCCCGGTGGCAATCGTCACGACCTCGAAGTCCTCCCCGCCATACTCTGTTTGCAGTTCCGAGAGCATCGGCATCTCTTTGCGGCATGGTGCGCACCATGTGGCCCAGAAGTTCACCAGTACGTGCTTTCCGGTGAAATCGGAGAGCTGGAACGACCCGCCTTCGGGATCTGTGAACGCCTCTTCAGAAACCGGTTGCGCCTCTGAAAAGATCAGCTTTTTCATCGTTCCTTCGCGCAGCGCTTCTGCTGCAGCCACATCCGCACTGGCTGGATTTGCACCAAGGACGAGGGCCGTGTAGAGGACCCCGAGAACTATCCGCATTTGATCCTCCAAAGGACAAACCAATGACCAACAGCGCGAACTCGATGTGGGGTGGCCGTTTTGCCACCGGTCCAGACGCCATCATGGAAGCGATCAACGCGTCCATCGGCTTTGACCGGCGACTGGCACGACAGGACATCGAAGGGTCGCGCGCCCACGCTGCCATGCTGGCGGCTCAGGGCATCCTGACAGATACCGACGCCGAGGCAATCCGGGAAGGTCTGCTCACGGTCTTGTCAGAAATCGAAGCAGGCACGTTTGAGTTTTCGACGGCTCTCGAAGACATCCACATGAACTTGGAAGCACGGCTTAAGGAGATCATCGGCGAACCCGCCGGGCGGCTTCACACCGGACGCAGCCGGAATGATCAGGTCGCTACGGATTTCCGGCTCTGGGTGCGGGATCAGTGCGACGCTGCAATAACTGGAATCGAAGCACTCCAGCGAGCTTTCCTGAAACAAGCAGAAGCGGGCGCGGGCTGGGTCATGCCGGGCTTCACACATCTT
>CAWUIX010000505.1:0-1736 GCA_963922395.1 uncultured Rhodobacterales bacterium
CTTCGCGCCGAAGGCATCCCTGAACCCTGGACATTCGGTCAGGCGGACCGGGTGAGGTTTTACGAGCTTGATGCGCTTGGGCATGTGAACAACACCGCTTACTTGCGCTGGTTCGAAACGGTGCGTGTCGGGTGGTTCGCAGAGTACGGAATTTCCGACTATGGCCCCGACGATCCGACCTTCGTTGTCCGGTCGCTGACCTGCGATTACGCGGCGCCGCTGTTTCTCAACGACCGCTATATCGTGACGGCCCGCTGTGTCAGCTTTCGCACTTCGTCCTTCGTCAAACACTATGCCGTCTGGTCTGACGGCGTTCTCAAGGCCGAGGGGCATACAGTGATCGTTCAGACCGATGTTGCGGGCACCACGAAGACACCTTTGTCCGAGAAAACTTGCGAAACCCTTATCGCGCGGGACGGTGCGACGCCCGAAGGGTAAGTCACGACCCGGGCGAGCCCTTTTCGAATGCCTCCCAGTGGTCGGGAAAATGCACCCAAGGCAACTTTTCTTGTGTCCAGACAGTGCGCTCTGGCGATAATTTTTCGCTGTCGAACGTGCCTATCAGGACGCCCACATGGTCGGGACGGAAATCCAGCGTCCAGAACACGGTGGTTCCGCAGGTCGGACAAAAGGCGTTTTCGACCGATCGACCTGAATCGGCCGTTCGGCCCCAGCTTGACCATTCACCATTGATCGAAACCGCCTTCTTCGCGATGTAGGCCACGGTCGCGAAGGCGGATCCGGTTCGCTTCTGGCAGGCGCCGCAGCTGCAGGCGATGGTTATGAGCGGATCTTCCGTCGCTGTGAGCGACAGGGCCCCGCATTGGCAGGATGCAGTGTGGTGTGTCACGTCCCCCTCCGATGGTCTTTAGAGGGACCTTAGCACAGGATCAGGACCGGGCGTGAATGTAGGCCAGAAGTCCCGCGGTTGAGGCGTCCGTCTCCGACAAATCCCCCTGCCCCGAGACTAAGGGTTCAAGCGATTTCGCCAGTTCCTTGCCGAGCTCCACGCCCCATTGATCAAAAGAGTTGATCCCCAGCATCACCCCTTCGACGAACACCCGATGCTCGTAGAGCGCCACGATCTGGCCCAGCACCTCCGGCGTCAGCTTGGGATAGGTGAGCGTCGTCGACGGACGGTTGCCCGGGAACACGCGATGCCGGGCCTGACGTTCCAGTTCTGCCCCTTCGAGACCGGCCTTGGCCATCAGAGCGCGCGCCTCATCCAGGGACCGACCGCGCATCAGCGCCTGGCTTTGCGCGAGACAGTTCGCAACGAGAAGCCGGTGCTGGTGGGCTAGTTCATCATGGTGGCCCTCGGCGCCGACCATAAACTCGCATGGGATCACCGCCGTGCCCTGGTGAATCAGCTGGTAGAAGGCGTGCTGGCCATTTGTGCCGGGTTCGCCCCAGACAACCGGACCGGAGGGAACTGATACGTCCTCTCCATCCATCTGCACGCTCTTTCCGTTCGATTCCATCTCAAGCTGCTGGAGATAGGCGGGCAACCGTGCCAGTCGTTGTTCGTAGGGCAGCACCGCCCGCGTTGGGTAGCCGCAGCCCTGCCGGTGCCAGATCCCTACGAGCGCGAGCATCACGGGCAGGTTTTCCAAGGGATCGGACACGCGGAAGTGGGTATCCATCGCCTGCCCACCCCGCAGAAATGCGCGGAACGCGTCTGGCCCGATGGCGATCATCAGGGAGAGACCAATCGGGCCCCACATCGAGTAGCGCCC
>CAWUIX010000506.1:0-1731 GCA_963922395.1 uncultured Rhodobacterales bacterium
TGCGCGCGACAGTAAGTGAAGTGCCTCTTGCGGGCCCGGAACGGTCAACAGTGCTGTTGCATGCATTGATGGATCTGGGAAAAGCCTGAGAGCTGCTGCAGTGATTATCCCCAGCGTGCCTTCCGAACCAACAAGCAGATTGCGCAGATCGTACCCGGTATTGTCTTTCTTGAGCCGCCGAAGACCGTGATAGATCGAACCGTCGGGCAAGACTGCTTCCAGGCCAAGACATAGGTCACGCGCGGTCCCGTACCGCAGAACGTTTATGCCCCCAGAATTCACGGCGAGCGCCCCGCCAATTCGCGCCGTTCCTTCCGAACCGTAAGATAGAGGAAACAGACGATCAGCTTCACGGGCAGTCGACTGCACATCTGCGAGGATTGCCCCGGCTTCAACAACAACAACATTCTCGTCCGGAATGACCTCACGAACTCCGGACATCCGCCTAAGCGAAAGTATGATGGGCTCCGGAAGATCCGGCGAAACTTGCCCCCCGACCAATCCAGTTCCGCCGCCGTATGGGATGACTGCAGTTCGGAAAGTCGAGGCGGCACGAACGACGTCCGAGACCTCGTCTACGGTTTCAGGTGCTACAAGCAATCCACCCGCACCAAACCACCGGCCCCTCGGCTCCTCCAGGTAGTCGCATGTCAACTCGGGAAATGCGCTCGCCGGAAGAATAGCCTTAAGACGGTCCAGCAAAGCATCCGAGACAGGGTTCAGTTCCACTGGCCTACGTTATCCCGAGTTTCCAAATCTGATTGCTTGCTTAGTCGTTTAGGTAGGTGGGCGCGAGCAAAACAACGGTCGGGCGATCTGGCAAGGTTGCAAGTGAAATCTCAATTGACTCTGCGAAGCGATCATCAATTTCAAACTCGTCAGACATACCAGTGGCAAAACGTGCGAGCGAGTTTCCAGAAAACCAGTGCATCGGGATGACTACTGAAGACCTCAATCTTTTAAGGAGACGGATCATCGTCGGCAGGTTCAACGTGTATCCGCCGTCCACCGGTGCCATCACGACATCCAGGCGGCCAATTGCCGCCAGTTGCGCTGGGTCGGGATAGTGGTGCAGGTGCCCCAAATGACCGATGCAAAGCCCGGCAACTTCGAAAATGAAAACAGAGTTTCCGTCCGACCGTGCGCTCCCTTCAAACTGCCCTGACCGAACATCCGTGTGTACGTTACGGACAAGCATCTCTCCAAGATCCAAGTGATGATCGCGTTGCTCACCCTCTAGGGCCCATCCCTCCAAGACATGCGGGATGCGCGGGTCAGGATTTGCGGTCCAGTGCGTCGAGTGTGCGTTGTTCATCGTCACGACATCGGGCACGAGACCAGTCGTTCCAATGAAGCCTGTGTAGTCGGTTACTGCAGCCACGCCTCCCTGCGCTTCGATCAAGAACATCGCATGCGCCAGATAGCTTATCCTGACGGTATGATCTGGAAGAGCGGGCCTTAGGCTCGCCTTGTGTAGGTATTCCAGGCCTGGCGCGGCATCCGCAATCGCAATGCAGTGACTTGGCCGACGATCCTCGGCGTGCACAAAGAACGCGAGAGAAGCCAAAACAGCAGAATGAGCGAGAGTACGAAGCATTATTCACCTCCGCCAATCAATCTAGCCTTGTCGAGGCATTGGCACAGTAAAAAGACGCGAAACAAGTAATGAGGCCACGCCATCCAAACGCATTCAATCGCTGTCGTTAGCGTTATGCCTTTTTCCGTCGTCCG
>CAWUIX010000507.1:0-1725 GCA_963922395.1 uncultured Rhodobacterales bacterium
CGCATCGAACGCGCCCTGGATGATCTGAAGTGCAGCAGGATTGAACTGCCACGCGCGCCGATAGCCGAGCGCGCCGCGGCGGTGCTCGTGGCGTTCGGCCTTCGTTGACCCGATCTGGAAAGCTCGTGACCGCTTTACGGACGAACGAGCAGCACCGAGCAGGCCGCGTGGGAAGCGATCTTCCCGCCGTTCGACGGCCAGATATATTCGATCAGTCCGGGAACGTGGCTCGCCATCACCACAAGATCCGCCCCTGTCTCGTCGATGGCCCGAAGCAGCGCGTCATCCACCTCGGTGATCGGATCGTGCGCGATCGGCGCGTGTGCGCTGGCCTCGACCCCATGTTTCTCCGCCTCGCTTGCAACGAAGGCCTCGAGTTTCTTCCCGAACGCGTCCGGGTTGGGCGCAATGGGTGTCGGACCGGGGGACGTGACGCCGACATAGGTGATCGGCAGCCCATAGTGCTTCGCAAGATCCGCCGCGCAATCGAGGGCGCGTCCGAGTGTCTGGAGATGCTCCAGATCGACAGGTGCCATGATCTTCTTGAACATTTGCTCTCTCCTTTTGATGCTTGATGTTGTGCGTCTTGACTGAGCGTGCGGCGCAGCCTCCCGTGCCCGACCGAAGGCCGGGCATGTTTGGTCAGCACCGACCGCAGGGCGAGGTGGCGCTACCGTAAGACGTGAACCGCGCAGGTGGCGTGTCGGACGACACGATGGGCAGTGGAGCCCAGAAAGTAGTCCTGCAGCCCCGGTTTATGGGACGCGATTACGATACAGTCGGCCCCAGTCTCTTCCGCAAAGCTGACGATCTTGCGCCCGGGATGCCCGTAGACAACGACCGGTGACACATCGGACACGCCCCCAAGCTCGGACTTGAGCTCCGCTTCCGCGGCCGGCTTCCGATCTGTCAGGAATTCGCTGGAAACCTGGTTCGCAACATAGGTTGGGATCTCTTCGATTACGTGCAGTGCTGTGATCCGGCCATCCTCATCTGCGAGGAGCCGTGCGACCTGCAATGCCTCATCAGCATGGGGCGAATGGTCCAGCGCGATGGCGACTAAGACGTTCTTATACATCGAAACCCTCCCTTTCAGGTATAGCCGGAGTATCGCGCAAACGGTGTGTGAGCGCTTTGATGCATCACAAATCGGGCGTGCAGGTTGCCAGCAGAAAGCCCAACTCACCGCAAAGCAGATCTGCCCTTAGGGCATGGTGAAATATCCTTCGCCTCATTGACGCATGTCATGGAACCCGGCGTTGGTCTTTGCGATCAAATGCTCCGAGAGTTTCATCCCACACTGCCAAAGCCGGCCGAATCCACGTTGATGACTCTCACCTTTCTTTGGATTTTCGGGGGAGGGTGTTTTGGAGGACTTAGACGGACAAGAACACGCTGATCTGCCGGGCGACGAAAACCCGATCGCCTCAGTTCGGGTTTTGCAATGTGGACGGGCGGAGCAACACAAGGAGCACCGCTATGGCAGTCGCCTGCCGCAGCTTTGGTGGGTCTTCTTCGGGCGTAACTGGGTGCCATTGCCCTTGCAGTGTTTCCTCATTGAGCATCGGGACGGCCTGGTTCTGTTTGATACCGGCATTGATCCGGCGATCAACTCCGACAGCGGCTACATCAGCCAAGGGATCGGGCGCTTTCTTTTGCCCCGGATCTTCAAACTGCATCTCACCGATCAGGACCGCATTGATCATGTCTTGAGATCTGCAGGCG
>CAWUIX010000508.1:0-1717 GCA_963922395.1 uncultured Rhodobacterales bacterium
GGCGACAAAGGCTGACCGCCTTATGAAGCGCAAGAAGCAGCCTGACGAAGAGGCCGCTGAAGAGCAAAGCCAATATCGCGACTATCTTGCACAGGTGGTGCGTCCGCGTCGGGCCGAGGCCCCCGAAGGCGAACCTCGGGAAGCGCGCCCGGAGATGATCAGGGAAAAAACCACACCCCTCGTGCTGGTCTCTGAACAGCGCGTCGATGGCGAAGAACACGACGCCGTGAGCCCGCGGCGCATCAATTCTGAGCCTTTTGACCCAGAGCGTGAAGCTGAGGCAACCGGTGGTTTTGCTGAGTTCGCCGAAAAGATGGGGGCGACGGAACTCCCAGATCTGCTTGAGGCGGCGGCGGCTTATGCTGCGTTCGTTGAAGGACAGCGCGAGTTTTCTAGGCCACAGCTTATGCGCCGTGTCGCGCATTTTGAGAGCGGAGGAGAGTTCACACGTGAAGCAGGCCTACGCTCCTTCGGACAGCTTCTACGACAAGGGAAGATCCAGAAACTTAAGCGTGGACAGTTCACGATCACGGAAGAGAGCAGGTTTAACCCCGAAGCAAGAATTGCTGGGGAATAGGTCCGAACCACATACCCTAGATAGCGCGGCGCTCGATCATGGGCGTCGCGTTTTGCTTTTGACTGATCTGTAGTTAGTGCCCTTGGTGCGTACCGTTAGTCCCTTCCTCAGGGTCCGGCTGACCAATTCCTTTGAAAACTGCTCTTAATGGAAACGCCCAAGCGACCCCCAACACCACATAAACTGCAAGCTCAATCCACAGCGGCGGACGGTCAAAAAGTGAGATCACGTTTACAGCGACAATGATGTAAAGCGGTATACCGATGACCAGTATCAGTAGCGCCCAACGTCTTCTGGCTTTGTACGAAAGCGCCATAACCGCCCCATGTGTTTCGCATTCGCTCAATCGGCAAAGGGATCAGTCACAAGGATCGTGTCTTCCCGCTCCGGCGAGGTGGACAGTAGGGCGACGGGGCACTGTATCAACTCTTCGATCCGCCGAACGTACTTAATTGCCTCGCCCGGCAGGTCCGCCCAACTGCGCGCGCCGGCAGTGCTGTCGGACCAGCCTTTCATGGTCTCATAGATGGGTTCGGCTCGCGCCTGCTGATCTGCCGCCGTCGGAAGGTGGTCCAGAACGGTGTCGTCAAGGCGATAGCCAGTGCAAATCTTCAACTCATCGAACCCATCCAGAACGTCGAGCTTGGTTAGCGCGATCCCGTTGACACCCGAAGTGGCACAGGTCTGGCGCACCAGAACCGCGTCGAACCAGCCACAGCGCCGCTTGCGGCCGGTGGTCGTTCCGAACTCGTGGCCGCGTTCGCCGAGGCGCTGGCCATCGTCATCGAACAACTCTGTCGGGAACGGTCCCTCGCCCACCCGAGTGGTGTAAGCCTTCACAATCCCGAGCACGAAATCGATTGATCCAGGACCAATGCCGGTCCCAGTCGCCGCCTGACCTGAAATAACGTTCGACGATGTGACGAACGGGTAAGTCCCGAAATCGATATCCAAGAGCGCGCCCTGTGCCCCCTCGAACAGTATACGGCGACCTTGGCTCTTCTTCTCATTCAGGATCTTCCAAACCGGGGCAGCATAAGGAAGGATCTTTGGCGCGACATCCATCAGTTTTTTGACCAAGTCATGGCGATCGATTTCTGGCAAACCAAGGCCGCGTCTCAGAGCCCCGTGATGGATGAG
>CAWUIX010000509.1:0-1711 GCA_963922395.1 uncultured Rhodobacterales bacterium
GCCAGCGGCATCGCCTCTCCGAACCCATGGATCTCCAGGGGCACCCGTTCCGCATTGTCTGGCCCCAAAGCGGCGATCAGCGCCTCGCGCACAGCATCCGCCCGACGGCGGGACAGATCGGCATTGGCCGCAGCGCCGCCTTCCGCATCCGAAAAGCCCACGATCAGAAGGCGGCTGTCGTCAAAGTCTCCGGAGCGGATCGCCTCCGTCACCACACGAATGCTCGCCCGGCTTGGGGTGTCGAGCGTGTCGGCGCCCCCTTCGAACCGGAATGTGGGTGAGAGCCGCTCTGCCTCTGCCAGTACATCGATGACTCGGCGCAGACTGCGGGCAGTCACGTCCTGACCCGTCGTGCGAATGGCCTTGATCAGGCGCGCGCCCTGTTCGGTCAGGTCACGGCCTTCAATCGCCTGATCGGCAAAGCCTGCGCTGGCGATGACGGCCTGCGCGTCGGGCGTCACGGTGTAAGCCAGGAAACGCTCTGCCGCGGGCTGAAGCCGCCAGCGCGGGAGGTGGAGGTAATGCGGCAGCGTCAGCGGATAATCCTCGGACTTCAGGCTTTGCATCGTCGGCGCGATGCTGTGTCCGCAGGGCCCGCTGATCGCCAAAGGCGTCAGGTCTCCCCGCTGGGAATAGAGCGTTACACCGATAGCGTAAGGGTTTGCGGCCACTCGTTCCGGGATCTCAGCCCAAGAGGTCAGCCGCTGCGCTCTGTCGCCGATCTCGGCGGCGACCCGTGTGGTTAGCGCCTGCCCCGCGCCGGACGCCGAAGAGGGGAGAAACAGGGACAACTGCACATCTGGCCCCCCAAGCGCGGTCCAGTTCGTGATCTCGCCACGCAGAATGGCCTGCAGATCAGCGAAAGACAGGGTGTCGACCGGTACAGAGGCGCCTGGAAGCACAACAAGACCGTCCAGTGCCAGAAGACGCGCTTGTCGAGGTGCATCGAGAGAGCCAAGACCTGCGTCCTCTGCCAGCGCCAACTCGGCATCATTCGGGGGGCGGAGCGCAAGGGCCATCCCCGCCTGTTCGGCCACCAGATCGGCGAACCCTTCTCGGGCCTGGGTGTGGCGCAAACGGATACGCGCCACGGTCCGCTCCTCTTCCACATCGATCAGAACGTAGAGCTCGTGTGTCGCATCCTCGACCTGCCGGACAAAGCCCAGGTCTTCGTGCGCCGCAAACCCCTCGATCAAAGCAGGCGCCAGAAACCGCGTGCTCTCAGCGTCGCCGGAGATCATCCACTCCGAGACGAACCCGTCAGGTCCGGGGCAGCCCGGTCCAAGACAGTCGGTCGCGGCGGCATTGATCGTCAGGATGCCGTAGGGAGAGATTACGCGATAGGTCGAGCCGTCATAGTTCAACAACTCGCCCCGGATGACGCTCCCGCCATCCTTCGCACGCAGTTCCACTTCCGCAGCCATGGCGGCACAAGCCCAGAGAAGACTGGCGAGGATCAGGAACGCCCGCGTTGCCGCTGAGGTCATAAGATGCGCGTCCCCGTAGGGTTAGTTCTGCGCGATTTTCAGATCATTGAGGATGTTTTTCAACACCAGAATGTCGCCGACATCGGTGCACCCCGGCAGGGGCAAGCTGTGGCCCATGGTGATCGCATTGCCAGCGGCATCCCGCTGCACTGTCGTGATATCCAGGTCCGACCCGCAGACCGCCTCGGTCAGGCTTTCAAACGTGGTGCCTTCGGGCAACGGCA
>CAWUIX010000510.1:0-1585 GCA_963922395.1 uncultured Rhodobacterales bacterium
CGCCGCTGCCAATTCGGCGGGCGTGCCATGCTCGTCGGTGGCGCAAAGGAACAGGACCTCGTGGCCCCGCGCGCGCATGTAGCGGGCATAGAGGTCCGCCGGGAGCTGAGAGCCCACAAGGTTTCCAAGATGCTTGATCCCGTTGATATAGGGGATCGCCGAGGTGATGAGGATGCGTTCCATGGGCGGTCGAATAGCGCCGGTACGGGCCGGGGTCCAGTGTGGTTTGGGGGCTGGGCGGTCAGTGGGCGCTCGGAGCTGTCGAGAGACGCACCATGATCGTTCCCGCCGGTCCGTAGCCGCGACCGACCGGCAGACGACTGGAACCGTCAATCTGTGCGTCGATTGAGCCGAATATGGAAACGGTAAGTTTCCCTAAAATTCTGGGAGAATTGGGCGGAGTGTGAACCAGCTCATATCCGCAGAGTCTCCCCTCACGTATCTATTCGACCCCAAGCGATCCTTTGCCGTTTATGTGTTTGGCGGGGGCGCCCGTGCGAGTGCGATCGAAGACGAAGAGCGATCTTCCAGCTCAACCCGACCCGGCGCATTGGCAGTGTTAGTGAGTGCAAAAGTCTTGTT
The DNA here is from genome assembly GCA_963922395.1 of uncultured Rhodobacterales bacterium. Taxonomy (GTDB): domain Bacteria; phylum Pseudomonadota; class Alphaproteobacteria; order Rhodobacterales; family Rhodobacteraceae; genus Ovoidimarina. Next base: position 583 of record CAWUIX010000510.1, read on the forward strand.
CTGGCATGTGTCGAGCGAGACGGGAGTAAAGAGTGATGCAACGTAATCGTGCGCAATCGTCCGCGGTCCAAACTGCAGGAATGGCCCTGATCTTAATGATCCTTGTGGGGTTGGCGTATTCCCACTTTCAGGTCCCGAAGCATTTCCAGAAATATGACACCTCGGGCGTCTTTGTGGATTGGTAAGAACAACCGACGTCATGGACCGATACACATCACCGATGCAGCACCGGCGTGATGGAAGCCAGACAAGGCAAAGGAATACAAGAGATGGGTTACGCACTTACAAATGCAGAGGTGAGCCGTCGGTTTGGCGCCCTGACCACAGAGGCGACGATCCCCTGGGATCGGATTGGCGTCGACGGGCTGCTGCGTACTCTTGCTGGGCTGGACGCAAGAGAGTTGCGCCAGTTTAAGCGTCACCTTCAGATCTATGAGGAGACGGGCAAGGCGTCCCAATACTTGCTGGGCGTGTTCGCCATTGCCTCCGGACAACGGCATCGCGTGAAGCGAGAGGCCACAGTTTTGCGGTTGCAGCCCGACGTCATCGGGCTGGTTTTCACCTGAGAACCCCAGAAACGACAAAATCATCCCCCAGTCAGCAAGTGTCACAGTAAGGAACGGGTCAAATGAAACAGTGCGACGCATCCAATGGTTCGAAGCGAACGAGCGGTTTGAGCCTCTCTCAAATGCTTCTCGATCTGTACCGCCGCGAAGATGGTGGTATCACTGTTCTTTCGATCTTCTTCTTCCTCGTGATGTTGACGGTCGCGGGGCTTGCGATTGACGTGAACAACGCCGTACAGGCGCGCAATCAGCTGCAGGGTGCGGCGGATGCGGCGGGCCACGCGGCGCTTTACACCAGCTACAAGGAATCGGATGAGACCAAGGGTGTGACCCGGGGTATCGAGGTCGCTGAGGCGAATATGCCGACGTCGATCTATGGATCCGTTCTTGCGACGGCGGATATTGAGTTCGGCGACTGGGATTCCACGACGCAGACA